>JABDNM010000216.1 GCA_013043825.1 Flavobacteriaceae bacterium | reverse complement strand
AAGCAGGCGCGATAACCGGGCTACGCTACACCCCGTGCATTTGCGGAGAGACCGGGATTCGAACCCGGGCAACGGTTACCCGTTGACAGATTAGCAATCTGCTCCATTACCACTCTGGCACCTCTCCAATTGGAATAATTTCCTTCTAAATGCATGCCCGTACGCACGCAAGTGCTATTAATTACAGGCGGGTGCAAATGTAACTTTTTTCTGTGGTTTCAAACAAGAAAATAATTGGTTTTTTGAATGAAATCAAATCAGATAATTACGCTTAAATTTTCCTAGAGCAATCGAGAACAATCTTCTTGTCATCCTTATCCAGCGTAAAAAACAGGTATCGTTCCCCACCATCTCCAATTTTCCACCTGGACCGGAGTTCACGAACCGATAATGGAAAATTCCGAGTACTTACATGTGCCTGCCGCTTAAAGACCCGGTCCTTCAGAATTGACTTTTGATAAGGAAAGACCTGGTTTATGAGAAATCGCCTGCCCGGAAATTCAATAAGATCGTTGCCAGTAAACAAATGGCTGTTCACATGTAACTTCCACAAGCCAAACTGTTCGCTAATATGCAGATATCCACCCGACTTCATGATGGCAGCATTGGGCTCGTACAAGAAGTTCTGTGGTGCTCCAAAATTAATTGGGGATGATTTCACATATTCGAAATCGAAGTGCTGGTTCGAGGCCCCTTTCATGTTGATGGTCCTGATCACTATCTTTTCTGAGGGCTTATTTTGCAATATCCAGAGTAATTCTTTTACTTCGTTTTCAATCGCTACCACATGTACCTGATGTACAAACTTCAGTTCCAAAATACCCCGACTTATATCCAGCATAGGACTGGTTTTCAAAAGAAATTTATCACAATGTGTTAGAATTTGATCCAAGTGCAGTAAAACATTGGGTTCGCACTGTGAGAGCATAAAAACTTTGCCATTTGTTTTATCCCTTCTACCGGGGTCTGCATAGATCACATCATAGGATTTTCCGTTGAGCAAAGTCAAGCCATCGTCGTTAAGACTGTGAATAGTCTCTTTCCCCAAACACCGAAAATTATGAGTCACTATATTGTACAAGTTTTTATGTTGCTCCACATAAATCACTTCCTCAAACGAATCTGAGAAATAAAAACTATCCACACCAAATCCACCAGTTATGTCCAGTAAGGATTTCCCACCAACCAGTCCGGCTTTGTATTTTCCGGTAGCTTCGGAAGAGGACTGTTCTAAATTGAGTTTGGGCGGATAGTAGATACCACGGGTCTTATGCCAAAGGGGTAGTTTCTTTTTGGTTCTTCGGAAGCCATCAACCTGCTGCATTAGTTCCTGAACTGTAACGTCTTCGAAAGGGCTGCCTTTGAAGGCGAGATCGCTAAGTTCTCCTTCATACGATCTAATAAAGGACTGAATTTCCGAAAGTAGAAGATTGTGATTCACTCCTCAAAAATACACTAAGTTCTGGTCAACTCAAATAAGGCGATAGCTGCTGCCTGGGTAACATTGATACTGCTGTTCGATCCAAATAATTCGATGTGAACGCAGGCGTCTACAATTTTTAAGGCCTCGTTCGAGATCCCGTTTGCTTCATTACCCAGGATCAAAAGGACCTTGGTATCGGGTGCTACTTTAATATTTTGAATTGGTTTACTCTCTGAAGTTATTTCCAAACCCAATAGTAAATATCCTTCTTCCCGGAAGGTGCTTAGTGCCACCTGCAGATCTTCGAATACGGCAAACGGCACTCGTTTTTCGGTATTTCGAGCTGTTTTACGTAACCGTGAGGAATTTAAGTTGGGCTGGGAATTATAAAATACGATCTGCTTTACGCCAAAGGCTTCAGCAATTCGAAATAAACCACCTGTATTGGCCGGCGATGACAATCCATCACACATCATGATAATTTCATGCTTTCGGGAAACAAAAGGGGAGGAGTGGTGCGTAAGCTGGGTATTCATTTATTTACGTGGAACCTTGATCTTGTTGAAGTCGGTGGCTCGTTTTTGCTGGTCGAAATAGAACCAGATTGGAAGGAGAAAGGTGATGCTCGCAATCCATCCAAAGTAGAATACAAAGCCTGTAAGTACAACTCCCAATGACAAGGCAATAATAAGTGCCATACGATTTGGTTCGGCATCCAGCCTGTTGATGTGCGTGATGCCGTGGGTTCCGCACAGGTCACAATTTCGTTTTATTTCATCACCCTTCTCCATTTGAAGGTCGAAGCGATTGTTGGATTTCACCCGGACAAAGTTCTTTCGACTACAGGATTTACAATAGTAGCTTAGTCTCATAGTTAGTTCTCAAAAGCATATTTAACAATGTTCGCTCCCATACGGAGTGCTTTAAGTCGTACTTCAGGAGGATCATTATGAATTTCTGGATTTTCCCAACCATCACCCAGATCACTTTCATAGGTATACAAAAGAACGAGGCGCCCCTCATATTCAATTCCGAAGGCCTGGGGCCTGGCGCCGTCATGTTCATGAATTTTTGGCAGACCCGCTGGGAACTTGAAATGATAGTTGAAAATAGGATGGTCCACGGCTAATTCTTTCAGTTGACCATTGGGAAACACTTTCGCCAATTCTTTCCGAAGATATTCATCCATCCCGTAGTTATCGTCAATGTGCAGGAAACCTCCACTTAACATATAATCCCTCAAATTTTCGGCCTCTTCAGCCGAAAAGAAAACGTTCCCGTGTCCGGTCATATGGATGAAGGGATAGTTAAATAGGTCTACATTATCTGGAGAAACGGTTTCGGGCTTCTGACTGATTCTGGTATCGATCTGCTCATTGCAAAACCGAATGAGATTTGGCAACGCCGTAGGATTACTGTACCAATCACCACCACCTCCATATTGCAACACGGCAATTTCCTGTGCAGATAGTGAACTTAGGGTAAACAGTAAAAATGTAAAATAGAGGATTTGACGCATTGCGTCTCAAAAATACGAACTTTAATAAGTCGAGGAAATTATATGCTAGATTTTAGCAAACATTTCAGAATAAACACCAAAAGTAAAACGCTGCCAATCTTTCGTAATGATTGAAACCTGTCTTCTTTGATTTGGCGACAACACCCGTAAATGGTTCTCAACGACGGGGACAGCAATTTCTGCTTGTAACTTAGCATTGGCCTTGCCTGCATTCATAGGTTTTGTTCTTTGGGGTTAAAACAAAAGTTTGATTTAGGACTGGCAATATACAAATTATCGATAAACTACCAAATATATCGATAAAAAACACAGTGAAGGATGTCAAAGGCCCTGAATTTAAGATAATTGACGTTCTTTCCTACATAGAATTTAAGCCAAGGATTGGACAGGATAAATGTAGGAAAATACGTAATAATTTGGGTGAAGTCTTAGGAATTGATAAATGCGATGCTGTGACATGCCACAATTGCTGCGGTTTCTGTTCGCAGTCGATCCTCCCCCAAGCCAATCTCTGTAAACTTATTTTTTCGTGCCAGATCTATTTCCCGATCGCTGAAGTCACCCTCCGGACCAATCATTATTAAAACATCTTCACCGGGTTGAACCACCTGCTTTAGCAGTTTTTTTTCTGAAGGGCCACAATGGGCAATGCATCTTATTAATTCTCGTTCGCCTACTTTATTGATGAAATCATCGAACTTTACCACTGGTTCCAGCGTCGGTTTAAAGGCTTTGAGTGATTGTTTCATAGCACTTTCGATAATCCTTTCCATCCGCTCCGGCTTGATCACCTTTCTTTCACTCCGTTCGCAAATTATGGGAGTGATCGACTGAATTCCAATCTCGGTCGCTTTTTCCAAAAACCATTCAAACCGATCGTTGTTCTTAGTTGGAGCAACGGCCATATGCAATCTGTATGCTTTGGGTTTTGCTACTTCCAAAGCAGATATCTGGGCAACGGCACGTTTGGGTGAAACATCTAGAAGCTGTGCCGTGAACAAAAGGCCACATCCATTGGTGATCATGACGGTGTCACCGGCTCGAAGGCGTAGGACTTTTTGAATGTGCCGGGTTTCGTCCTTATTAAAGACGACCTCTTTATCATTTTTACCCAAATTGGATTGATAGAATAATTGCAAGGTCAAAATTTCATTCGGGCAGAGGCGATCACATCATTAGTCGTGAACATTCCTTGCTTGTATTTTAATTCTCCAACCATGGCGATCATGGCGGCATTATCTGTGCAATATTCGAATTTGGGAATGTGGACCGTCCAGCCCAACTGCTCCTCGGCATCTTTTAACGCCTTCCTCACACCACTATTTGCCGATACTCCACCACCAATAGCAATTTCCTTTATCCCTGTTAATTGTACGGCATTCTTCAATTTATCAATCAAGTAATCAACGATGGTGAATTGAATACTGGCACAGATACTATTTAAGTTCTTTGTTACGAAGTCCGGGTCCTTTGCAGTTTCTCGCTGTACAAAATAAAGCACTGCAGTTTTTAGTCCGCTAAAACTAAAATCCAACGGGCCAACTTTGGGTTTTGTGAACGTATAAGCCTGCGGGTCACCTCCCTGAGCGTATTGGTCGATCAATGGGCCACCCGGGAACGGTAGTCCCAGGATCTTAGCCGACTTATCAAATGCTTCTCCCACGGCATCATCAATAGTTTGTCCTATCACTTCCATTTCAAAATAGTTAGTTACTTTAACCAATTGTGTATGACCACCGCTAATTGTTAAGGCAATAAAAGGGAAGTTGGGTTGCGTTTGCTTTTCATCGATTATAAAATGAGCGAGAATATGAGCTTGCATGTGATTTACCTCGATAAGTGGAACACTCAAACCCATGGCCAGTGACTTTGAAAATGAAGCACCTACGAGAAGAGAACCCATGAGTCCGGGACCTCGTGTAAATGCGATAGCTTTTAAGTCTTTTTTGTCGATATTTGCTATGCGCAGCGCCTGATGAACCACTGGAACAATATTTTGCTGATGAGCGCGTGAGGCAAGTTCGGGTACTATGCCACCGTACTCCTCATGTATTTGCTGAGTAGCGACAACATTGGAAAGCACCTTTCCGTTGTTAATTACGGCGGCAGCGGTATCATCGCAAGATGATTCGATCCCTAATATGTAACAATTTTGGTTCATGCGATTTAGGCACGTTTGTTGGGAGTAAAATTAAAACTTTAAGAGCGTATCAAAAAACTCAGGAAAATAATAATAAGAACTTTCGCGATCATCGTGCTGCTTCTCCTGCTCATTGTGATCGTTCTATCTATTCCTGCAGTTCAAACTGCCATTGCTAATAAGGTCACAACAAATGTGAATGAAACTTATGGAACCGATATCCATATTGATCGGCTGGGCCTAAATTGGAAAGGGGAAGTTGATCTTAGGGGAATCCTGGTGTTGGATCATCATGGGGATACTCTTATTTATTCCGAAGAACTTCAAACGAACATTTTAAGTGTCAAGAAATTAATCGATGGAGCGCCTGAATTCGGTTTTGTGGAAATGACCAATTCCAAATTCTACATCAAGACCTATCGGGGTGAATTGGAAGACAATCTGGATATATTCCTTCAGAAATTAGAAACAGACGAGCCTAGTGAAAAAGAATTCATTTTAAGAAGTGATCTGGTCACCTTGAAAAACACTCACTTCAAGGTAGTAGATGAAAACCTGGAAAGTCCGGTAGCTGTAGATTTTAGCAACATCAATTTGGATGCTTCCGACTTCCTGGTCAAGGGGCCGGATGTTTCGGCGCAAATTCGATCGCTGAATTTTGACGCTGCCCGTGGTTTCTCGATCACGGAGCTAAACGCCGATTTTACCTATACCCAGGAAGCTATTACGATGAATAACTTACTACTTGAAACTTTAGATTCTTATATCAAGGGAGTTATTGTGCTGAAATATGGAGAGGAAGGCCTGGCCGATTTTGAGAACAATGTGACCATTGATGCCCGTTTGGAAGAATCTAAAATTTCTACCAACGATTTAAATGCATTGTACAACGAATTCGGGAACAATATTGATATTAACCTGGAAGGTTCCTTCGTGGGAACACTGAACGATTTCAGATTCACCGAAGGTCAACTCGCGTTTGGTAACAGCAGGTTATTCGGTAATTATCACTTTCAAAACTTATTGGACGAAGAAAAAATCTACATCCTATCCGGTTCAAATCACACAATCTCATCCAATTATTTCGATCTGAAGCGAATCATGCCGCGGATCTTAGGTTCCGAGATACCACAAGAGTTAAAAGCATTTGGTAATTTTTCTTTGAAAGGTAATTCGCGTCTCGAGGATGATCTCCTTACAACCAATAGCAGTATTACTAGTGCGGTTGGAAGTGCAGAGACGAACATGAAATTAGGAAACATTCACGACTTTGCGAATGCGTTCTACAATGGTACAATACGTTTGAAGAACTTCAATCTGGGAAAAATTGCAGGGACCAGTTCCCTGGGGGCCATGGACGCCGATCTTTTCATTGATGGCCGTGGATTTACAACCGCCACAGTGAATACGATTATCAAAGGGCGAATTTCATCATTTAATTTTGAAGGCTATACCTACAAGAATATCGATATCGCAGGTAATTTAAAGGATCCTGTTTTCAATGGTAATTTAAAGATAGACGATCCTAACCTGAAAATGGACTTCAGTGGATTGGTGGATATTTCCAAGGATTTTAATCAATATGACTTTGAAGCAGATATTGAATTTGCGGAGTTGAACAAGCTGAGACTATTCACCCGGGATAGTATAGCGGTTTTTGCGGGTAGGATCGTGATGGATATGCAGGGGACCAATGTGGACGATGCGGTGGGTACCATAGAGTTCTTTGAGACTTTTTATCAAACTGAGGAGGATGATTTCTTTTTCGATGACTTTTTAGTCTCCTCATTTTTTACCGAAGACATAAGGACTATCGAAATCAAGTCTCCAGATATGGTGGATGGTAGGATAAGTGGAAAATTCCTCGTTGAAGACATCCCTAACTTGTTCCACAACTCGGTTGGAAGCATTTATGCAAATTACATCCCGAACGAAGTTACGACCGATCAATACATCGATTACGAATTTGAGATCTACAATAAATTAGTTGAGGTCTTTGTGCCCCAGCTTCAACTGGGTGAAAATACCCGGGTCAAGGGATCGGTCTATTCCGACGAATCTAAATTCAAACTCGATTTCAGGTCGCCCGAATTGCTGCTTTACGACAATTACCTGGGCAAGGTCAATATTCAGTTAGACAATGATAATCCACTCTTCAATGCCTATGTCTCGGTAGATTCTCTGTATACCGGCACTTACAATTTATCCGACATCGACATTATAAACAAGACCTTAAACGATACACTCTACATTCAGTCCAATTTCAAAGGAGGTAAGGAGATGAATGACTTGTTCAATATGCGAT
>JABDNM010000207.1 GCA_013043825.1 Flavobacteriaceae bacterium | reverse complement strand
TATTTCAGAAACCCCCGTTTTTATTCCAAAATTATTGAAGAAGCGCCTGCTGGAGGCTTGTGACGAGATCATGAGTGTTATCCAACAACCAAATTTCAAGGAGTTAACTCAAGCTGCATTCTTAAAGCCGGAGATCATGGTTCCCAATGAGGACGATGCGGCCAAGTTTATACAATTGGATTTCGGGATCTGTGAAGATGAAAACGGGGAGCCAATTCCCAAGTTAATCGAATTACAAGGGTTTCCCTCCCTTTATTTCTTCCAGGAGTTACTGGATCGGAAATACCGTGAACATTTCGATATCCCGGCCAGCTATAGCATGTATCCAAATGAACTTTCTACCCAGGAGTTCATCGAATTACTGCGGGAGGAGATCTTAGGAGACACCAATCCCAAACAAGTGATCCTATTGGAGATTAAACCAGAATTACAGGCCACGGCTATAGATTTCTATGCTACCGAAGCTTTTCTGGGGATCAAGATATTGTGTATTTCCGATTTGAAAAAACGAGGAAAACAACTCTTCTACCTGGATGAAAATGGTAAGGAAATTCGAGTGCTCAAGATCTATAACCGTATCATCTTTGACGAATTGTATCAGCGGGACGATATTCAAAGGGATTTTCATTTCACCGATGAGGTAGACGTTGAATGGATTGGTCATCCCAACTGGTTCTTCAGAATTAGTAAATATGTCATGCCGCTACTGAAAGGAAAATATGTACCTCGTTCTTATTTGCTGGACAAAATAGACAGATTGCCTGAAGACCTGGAAAATTATGTGTTGAAACCGCTTTATTCCTTTGCAGGATCGGGTGTTCAGATCAACGTAACTCCCCAAATGATCGAAGCTGTAACAGATAAGTCCAATTACATTCTGCAGGAAAAAGTGAAGTATCACCCCATTGTAGAAACCATGGATGTACCTTCAAAATGTGAGATCAGGATGATGCTGCTACACAGTAAAAAAACGAATAAGACACGTGTAGTTAGCAATTTAATGCGGATGAGCAAGGGGGAGATGATAGGCGTAAAATACAACAAGGACAAAACCTGGATTGGCGCCAGTATTGGCTTCTTCGAAGATTAGTTCGATTTATCCGGCGCGGGCAAACTTGCGTGAAATTCATTGGCAATACGTTCTGTATACGCCTGCAATAATTCCAATACACGTTCCTGGGACTCGGAAACCACGATCATTCCTATGTGCCATGGCTTATTCATGCGCCAAACAATTTCAGGATCTGTAAAACTAGAAGTATCCGGATGTTCAAAGCGGCTCAATGAAACCACGATCCCACCGTATTTATGTTCGATAGCGGGTAAATTATATGTCGCTTTCCTCAACATGGCCGACTCGATCCTGGCCCACTCGGTCCAAAGATTCACGCCGGTTGACAATTGAACCATCTCGGCGATATTGGCTCCACCCACCCGTGAAGATGTCTCTAAAAAGTATAGTTCGCCTGTTTCTTTTGACTGAATGAACTCCGTATGCGATGCGCCAAAACGCAAACCAAACGCCTTCATAACTTCCGAATTCATCTTAGACAGTTTCTGCTCGATCTCTGATCCGATCTCGGTCGTCGCCGATCTGAAAATACCTCCTCCATGAGCAACTTCGAAGGGGGTGTCAAGGTATTGGCTGGATCTAGAAAAGATCACCTCCCCTTCCAGATTGAGTCCATCCACATGAAACACATGACCGGGTGCGAAATGTTCTATCAAATAATTATCCCGCTCGTCACCCAGGGTGTGAATAACCTCCCACATTTCATCCTTGGAATGGATCTTCTTGATACCGGTCGCCGAAGCTTCCATCCTAGGCTTGATAAGCCATGGCGGATTCACTCGTTCTGCATAATCATTGACATCTGTATCGTTGAACAAGGGTGAAAATTGGGGAACATTGATGCCTTCTTCTTTCGCCTTGAGGCGCATGGCAAGTTTATCTCTAAAATAATGCGCGGTGGTTCGTCCCATACCCGGCATTCTAAAATGTTCTCTCAGCAAGGCTACTTTTTCCACATCGAAGTCGTCCAAAGCCACGAATCGGTCGAATTTTATCGAACGAAACTTATAGGCAATTCCCTTAGTTACATCTTCCTGGTTCCAATTCTCAATGTAAAACGTCTCATCGATGGACTCCCATGGCCAATTCTCATGTTCCAGTGATTTCTTTGTCATGAAGTAGACGTTGTTCCCTTCCGCCTTACAGCTTTTCAGAAATTCTACGCCTTTGAAATAGGTGGAGATGCAGAGAAAGTTCAATCGACGATTGGCCATATGTGGTTAGTTTAAGGATTTAATGTATTCCGTGATCAATTGAATCCCATAGCCAGAGGCGCTCTTCATCTTAGCAAATTTAGAATCACCAAAAGCAACGCCAGCTATGTCGAGGTGCATCCAGCTTTTATGCGCATCGGTAAATGACTCTAGAAATTTTGCCGCGTTGATAGCTCCCGCTACAGGTTTCCCACTAAAATTACGTAAATCGGCGATATCTGAATGCAGGTCGCTGTCAAAATCTTCGTACAAGGGTAAGGGCCAAACCCGTTCATGCACTTTGTCACCCGCTTCCATCATGCGCCCTGCCATTTTTTGATTATGCGTGAACATCCCGGCGGCCGAATTACCTAATGTTCGAACCACACTTCCTGTGAGCGTAGCCAGATCGATAATTTGCTTTGGTTGGTATTTCTGAATGACATAGCTAAGCGCGTCGGCCAAAACCAGGCGGCCTTCGGCATCGGTATCGATAATCTCAATAGTCTTTCCGGAATAGGAATTGATCACGTCTCCCGGTCTGTAACTACTGGCATCCACCGCGTTTTCGGCAGAAGCTACCACACCAATCACATTTATGTTCAGTTTCAACTTGGCAACCAGCTCAACAACACCCAGCACCACGGCAGCACCGCCCATGTCGCTTTTCATATAGTGTAAATTCTGGGATGGCTTGATCGACAACCCGCCTGTATCAAAGGTGATCCCCTTCCCTACCAGGCCTATATCGAAAGCTGCATCTTTCTTGGCCTTGTATTCGGTCACGATCACGACGGGTGGATTCACGCTCCCCTTACCAACGGCCAGTACGGCATCGAAACCTTGTTTTTCAAGTTCGTCTTTGCGCAGTACTGTGCACGAATAATTGGATTTCGCAGCAGATCCTTCTGCCCAATTGGCGAGGAATTCTGGGGTTTTATGATTGGCCGGTGCGTCTACAAGAGCCTTTATACGGTTGATGGTTTCACCTGTAAGTTTGGCCTCTTCTATGGTTTCCGTGATGTCTTGCGCGGAAGCAAATGAAATATTGATTGCACTACTTTTCTTTTGTTCCGACTTGAATTGCCCTATCTCGTAGTTTGACATGGCAATCCCGATAGCGGCTTTTTTTATTTCTTCGGAAGAAAGTCCGTTAGTATAAACCTGAATTTCTTCCTTCCAGAATTTCTTTTGTTCAAAACTTAATTTCTGAAAAGCCTGCACCATTTTGACGGCTTCCTTTCGTTCTCCTAATCCTACTAAGTAAATTCGGTTGCCTTCCGGGCCATAGAGCAGTTGGTAAGTGGAAAACTCCGCCTCGAAGTCGGGGTTTTTTACCGGCAAAAACTTTTGAATAGATTTCATTTCATCTTTGAAACAAGGAAAGATGGAATCCTTCGAGGCTATGATCTCGGTTATGTGTTTGAATGTCATCATTTTGAATTGAAATAGAGCCATTTCAACGCTTTTGGAAACTCCTCTCGCCAGTGAACTTCGGTGTGTTTTCCGCTCTCGTTTATGGAAAAATGAAGGTCGATCTGATGACCTTGTACCATCTTTTTCCGAATGATAGATTCCAGTTTCTGAACATTGGGCAAATGGTGTTCACTTTCCTGGCCGCCAGCATACAAATAGATCTTTGCCTGGTTCAATGGTTCGAAGGACTTGGTATGATCGAAGATCATTTTCGAGATCCAAAGGCTGGGAGAAAAGATCATCATCTTCCCAAACACCCCTGGATTGGCCAGACCCGCATAGAAACTTATGAGGCCTCCCATGGAACTTCCCCCAATGCCAGTATGTTTAAAATCGGTAAGCGTTCGGTAGTTCTTATTCACATAGGGAATGAGCTTTTCGATCATAAATTCAATGTAAAACTTGCCCTTTCCTTTGCCAAACCGTGGATGATAATAAGGAAGGTATTCCAGTACGCGCTCCTTTTCACCATGGTCAATGGCGATAATTATTATATCGCTAAATCCTTGCTCGGCCAATTTGGTCATGGACTTATCGATGGCCCAATCGCCAAAGGGCGCCAGAGGGTTGAATAAATTCTGACCATCCTGTAAGTACAGGACCGGATATTGTTTATCGGTTTCGTAATAATCGTGGGGTAATAGGGCTGAAATTTTTCTGGTTGCATTGAGTTGAGGAATTTCATACTCCTCTTCGATGACTTCAATGATAGGTTTAAATTCCGTCACTGTCATTTACATAAGTTTATCACGAAAATACATTTTTATGTACGTTCACCTTCCTTATTCCGCAAGATAGATATTAACATTGTTTGCCCACTTGTTAGTAATTATCCATCAAGAGGATGGCGTGTTGTGGAACACTTCCGAAAATATACTTTGGAAAGTGATTAATTATCATGAAATTACCGGTCCAATGAGCTTCTTTACTTCCAAAAGAGAGCGTAGGCTCTGGATCGTTTCGGCGGTCATGGTGACTACAATATATGCTACAATTGGTTTGGCACAAGCCTTCTTTGAGCTTCTGGGCAATCAAAATGTGAACGCAATCCTGTTC
>JABDNM010000206.1 GCA_013043825.1 Flavobacteriaceae bacterium | reverse complement strand
CCAGTATGCTGTATAATTCTGAAAATGGCTGGTCGTCCCAATCGTGAAAATGCTGAGATGCAGTTCTGGTCTTACGGTTTGAAGTAAAGATCAAAGCTCCTGTATTTAAGGTGGGGCCATAATCTGAATATTCCGAATTAAAAGGAACCGGAAAGATGTTGAATCTTCCTGATTGTAATTCGATACTCTTCAGATAATCGGGTTCTTCCTTGAACAATGCACCGCGGTCATCCTCTTTGGCTACTTCGTTTAAACGTTTCATAACCCTGTCCGCAGTCGCATATTTGACAATGCTTTTTAAGGATTGCGCGTAACGATATACGTATTCGGAATCAATTTCTTCAGAAAAAGAAAATAAAGCCCCATACCATTTGGATGCCTCTTCGTATTCTCCATTATAGTAATAAGAATCGGCCAGCTTTGACAGCAGGTTAGCCGAGCGGTATCCGTTGTCTACCGCCTTGATATAGGCTTCCCGGGCGTCCATAAACGCGTAGTCTTCGTAATACTTGTCACCCTTGGCTTCCTTACTATTTTCGGAACCCGAGGATTCTGCCGTGTCCTGGGCGAAGGTGGCAGTCGAGAGCATAAAAGCTGAAGCTGCCAATAAGATATATTGTTTTGTTCTTGAGATCATAGTAGTATGGGATTAAAAGAATCTTGGGTTTTTAAGACCATCGGTTCGGTTAAACAATTCGAATCGAAGGAAGAATTCGTAGGACCCGTCATTATACTGCTGCAGATCGGTTGTTTCACGGTCATACGCGATCCCCAACATGAGTTGATCACTTATCTGAAAACCAACCAATGCACTCACCGCAGCACTCCACCTATACGCAGCACCCAAAGTGAATCTGTCATGTACTAAGAAGTTTGCCGAAATATCCAGCTGTAAAGGACTTCCCTGTACAACCTTGGTCAACACGGCCGGCTTAAATAATAAGTTCTCTGAAATATCGAAGGTATAACCCGACATGAGATAGATATTCATACGCTCCTCCGCAGTAGCACTGGAATTATTGCTATTGGACGATTCGTCAAAATGCTCCGTTTGCAAAAAGTTGGGAACACTCAAGCCCAAATAGAACTTGTTGGTATAGTAAAATCCTCCTGCTCCAATTTGAGGAGAAAACTTATTATCGATATTGATCTGAGTATCGGGATCTCCATTGTTGAAGGCACCGGTATTCAATTTGTTACTATCGATATTCAATAAGTGTGCTCCTCCCTGAACTCCAAGTGCGAGTTTTCCTTTTGCTGAAACGTCCAGTGTATAACTGAAAGAGACGTCAAGGTTTGACTCATCGGCAATGAAGATCTCATCGCGGGTAAAGTTAATTCCCAGACCCACCTTCTTCCCTACGGGAGAATGCATATTGAAGTTCATGGTCCTTGGCGCGCCATCCAGGCCTACCCATTGGCTTCTGTAGAGTCCGCCAATACTTAGGACTTCCCTGGAACCAGCATAAGCGGGGTTTACGCTCAATGGATTATACATATACTGGGTATATTGAGCGTCTTGCTGCGCAAAGGAAGTATTGGAATATAATCCCAGTGCAATTAGCGCTATAACGGTTACGAAAACTTTTTTCATTGGTTCTGCTATTAGGCCTGTCGGGCTCACGCCCGACAGGCATTTATAATCTTATTTTATCGTCTGTTTATATATAATGGTCCTGCAAGTCGTTTGCTTTCTCCTTGCTTGTTCACATAGTTCAACACGTAATAGTAGGTTCCTACCGGCAGGCGTTCCCCTCTATCGATCGTTATTCTTCCATTGGATAATCCTCTAAAGAAGTTATCACCCTGACCATATCCTTCGGCATCGTAAACCTTCACACCCCATCTGTTAAATATTTCCAGGGTATTGTTAGGATAGTTCTCGATGTTCCGGATCGTAAAGACATCGTTCAATCCATCACCGTTAGGTGTAATGATATCGAATACGTCCAGGTTATCTTCCGAAGCAGGATTCCCATTATTAGGTTCCACGTGATCCGGGATTCCATTGTCATTTGCATCCTGGATTCCAATTGGGTCTCCATTCTCATCGGTTACGATCTCGTCTCCGTTTGAAATTCCATCATCGTCACAGTCAAGCGCCATCCATTCTTCGGTCACGATCGTGATATCCTGATTCTCCCATAGGAAGTCACATGGATCTGTAGGATCGGTTCCGTCGATGATCTCCTGACCATTCAATACCCCGTCTCCGTCACAATCTAGTTCCTCCCATTCGGTTGATGGCGGTACTGTCTGACTGCTGGTTACAAAGTCACAAATATCTAATGGATCGGTTCCATCGTTGGTTTCATCTCCATCGAGCACTCCGTCACCATCGGTGTCTTCGTTAAGAGGATCGGTTCCTATTGCAATTTCATCTCCATTGGACAAACCGTCGTTATCACAGTCGGCATCCAACCATTCCTGAGATGGCTCAACTGTTTGGCTTTCAAGAATAAAGTCACAGAAGTTCAACGGGTTGGTTCCATCAAGGATCTCGTCCTTATTGGTAACACCATCACCATCGCAATCCAGGTTATCCCACTCTTCGCTTGTAATTGTAATATCCTGGCTAATTGGTTTGTAATCACATGGATCAACCGGATCGGTTCCGTCGATAACTTCCTGACCGTTCAATACGCCATCACCATCACAATCACCTTCTAACCATTCTTCGCTTGGTGGTACGTCCTGGTTCTCGAACATCAGGTCACATTCATCCAATGGATCGGTTCCGTCATTGATCTCCTGACCATTTGATACTCCGTCTCCGTCACAATCCAATTCTAACCACTCCGCACTTGGAGTAACCGTTTGATTCGCCAATACGAAATCACAAGGATTGGTAGGATCGGTTCCATCTATAACTTCCTGACCATTGGTTACACCATCACCGTCACAATCTCCATCCAGCCACTGCTGACTTGG
>JABDNM010000198.1 GCA_013043825.1 Flavobacteriaceae bacterium | reverse complement strand
GCACCTTTCTTTACACTCCCTACCCAGCCCCCGTCCTTTACTGGTTCGATGATGGGTGGATCGAGATACCAGGCTTCAGGATTTTTTGAAGATCCCCTTAACGGTATGGAAATATCAATGGGTTTGGAAAGATCCGTGTGGTAGGTCTTGTTGCTTATGTGAATGATAGTTTTCACTCTTGAAATATACGTTAAACCTTTTTAGCTACTATGGACCGATGCACCTACGCAAAAATAGAAGAATCATGCATTAACCCTAACTGATTATTTTAAGTTAATCATAAACAAGTCGCCGGCAATTCCGTCACTTAAAAATTTAGCCGACTTCGTCACAGAAATTCGATCTCCGGCAAGTTCCAACCTACCGGCTTCAAGATGTTGACTTGCGACCTGTTGCAAATAAGTCTTGAATTCTTCTCCGAAGTTTAACTCCACTTCGCTCAACTTCAGTCCATTTTTTGTTCGAAGCCGGGTCATCACATATTCGTTATACTTATCTTTTTTGGATAGCTGCTCCCGCTCTATAGGAAGTTCACTCAACTGCAGGGCCTTCAGGTAATGTGCATTGTTGGACACATTCCAGGACCGTTGGTCTCCGTCATAACTATGAGCCGAAGGCCCTATCCCCAGATAGGGTTTGCCCTCCCAGTAAGCGGAATTGTTCTTTGAATGGTAACCGGTTTTTCCAAAATTTGAGAATTCATAATTTTCATATCCAGCCTCTTCTGTTAACTGCAATAAGAGCTGGTGGTGTTCCCTGGCCAATTCATCATCTAGGGCTTTAACCACTCCCTTTTCAATAAACCTGCTTAATGCCGTATTGGGCTCAACGGTAAGTGCATAACAGGAGAGATGAGGAATCTCAAACTCCAATGCCCGCTCCAAATTCCTCTTCCATTCGGACAAAGACATCCCGGGCACGCCGTAAATAAGATCGATACTAACATTGTCGAAATACTTCTTAGCCAAAACCAGACTGCGCATGGCCTCCTCTGCTCTATGCGACCGGTTCATAAATTTGAGATCGTCGTCGTAAAAGGACTGAACACCAATACTAAGACGGTTTATCTTGCTATGGGTCAAGATCTTTAAATATTCTTCCGATAAATCATCGGGATTCGCTTCCAGGGTGACCTCCGGGGCCCTGGAAACCTTAAAGTGATCGTAGATCGTTGCGAGTATTTGCTCAAATTCTTCTGAAGTCAACAAACTGGGTGTTCCGCCTCCAAAATAGATAGTCTGCACCGCTCCTTTCAATTCTTCTTTCCTAAGTTCCAATTCGAAACAAAGGGCATCGACCAGGACCGCTTTCTTCTTCAAGGAAGTCGAAAAGTGGAAGTCGCAATAATGACAGGCTTGCTTGCAGAATGGTATGTGTATATAGATGCCGGACATCATTACAGCTGAAGGTCACTCTTCAACACGTTTTTCATTTTGTTTTACAAAGGCAGCCCATCCAGAATAGCTTTTACCAACCTCAACGCGGCCTAAATTGTAAAAATGACATACAGCTGCTGCGAGGCCATCGGTACTATCCAGATTCTTTGGAAGCTCCTTCAAACCAAGGATAGTCTGTAACATTTTAGCAACCTGTTCCTTACTGGCGTTCCCGTTGCCGGTAATCGCCATTTTTATTTTCTTAGGGGAATATTCGGTAATTGGAATTTGCCTGGATAAACCTGCAGCCATGGCCACGCCCTGGGCTCGCCCTAACTTCAACATAGACTGCACATTTTTGCCGTAGAAGGGAGCCTCGATAGCGATCTCATCGGGATGGTGAGAATCGATGAGCTCCACAGTACGTTCAAAGATGTGTTTCAATCGCACATAGTGATCGTCGTACTTGGATAGCTTCAGTTCATTGAGTTGCATGAATTGCATCTTTTTCCGGATCACCTTAATAAGCCCGAAACCCATGATAGTAGTTCCCGGATCGATCCCTAAGATGATTTTTTCTGAAGCCATTCAGTATAAAACTTTCACTAATTTAGCTATTCATGATAGCTCTTTCCCACAAAACTAAGCATTATGGGTTGATTGCCCTAAAAGTTTTGATCCTATGCGTCACCTTCGTCTACATCTATTGGAAATTAAACTTCGATTCCAAGATCTCCATGTCCCAGTTTTTCCAATCGCTGCAAGACAGGGAACCAGCCTATCTCCTGCTTTTTACAGGGATGGCGGCCATCAATTGGAGTTTTGAAATAGTTAAGTGGAAGTTGGTCATTTCCAGGATCCGCCAGTTGTCATTCTTGGCCGCTGCTCGGCAAAGTCTAATGGCACTAACGGTTTCGCTGGCCACGCCTAACCGTATTGGCGACTATGGAGCTAAGGCATACTTTTATGATAAAAGTCTTCGCAAGCAAGTGCTTTTACTAAATCTATTCTCGAATCTGGTGCAGATGTTGATCACCGTGCTGTTTGGAATCTTCGGAATTGCGTATGTGGTGATTAATTTTGGTATTGAACTTTCAATTTCTCATACTATTATCCTGATCACAATTCTCGTGGTCATGGCTTTAACGGGGTATTTCTTCAAGGAGAAAGAACTTTTTATCAAAGGTCTGTCAATCGCTGCCGTATGGAATTATTTTAAGAGCCTGACATCCTCGGTGGTATGGAAAGTAAGCCTATTTTCCTTGTTCAAATACCTGGTATTTAGCACTTTGTTCCTTCTCATGCTGCATTTTTTCCAAAGGGGAATTTCAATATTTGAAGTGTACCCATTGATCTTTGCCATGTATCTCATGGTTTCCGTAGTTCCAACCCTGTTTATATTAGACGTGGTTGTTCGTGGAGGTGTTGCGGTTTATTTATTTTCACTTGTAGGAATTGGAGAATGGCCTATTCTTGCCACGGTAACTGGAATGTGGTTGTTGAACTTTGTCTTGCCAGCCCTTTGGGGCGGTTATTACTTAATTACTTATAAAAAATAATGCTCGTACTATTGCTCTTAGTTCTTTTAGTCTACCTCATCCTGCTAGGGTGGATGTTTATAGGCATGAGCAGATTAAAGCCTACCCAAATCACTTTCCTGGAACCAAAAACTCGGTTCACTATCGTGATTGTCTTCCGAAACGAAGTCCCGCACCTCAAAGACTTGGTCGCTTCATTCACGAGAGTAGATTATCCCAACACTATGTTCGAGTTGATCTTGGTCGATGATGCCTCAACCGATGGATCCCGGGAATTGCTAGACGAGGAACTAAGTGCTACATCTTTAAGGTATCGCGTCATTCGGAATATAGAAAACACACGATCACCTAAAAAAGCCGGAATTAGCCTTGCCGTCGATATGGCACGAAGCGATTGGATTATCACTACCGACGCAGACTGCGAACTACCCAAGCAGTGGTTGCGGCATTACGACCAGGTAATTCAGAAGGAAAGACCTAAAATGGTGTGCGGACCAGTAATTTATTCTGCTCCAAAAGGTTTTCTCTCGGGATATCAATTTTTGGACGGATTGAGCCTTCAGGCAGTTGCGATGAGTGGATTTGGTTGGGGTATTCCGTTTTTGTGCAATGGTGCGAACCAGGGTTATTCAAAGTTTGCTTTCCAAAAGGTGCAAGGCTATAAGGGAAATGACCATATAGCCAGTGGAGACGACGTTTTTTTGCTAGAAAAAATGCAGAATGCCTATCCCGGTGAAATCGTATTCTTAAAAAACAAAAACGCGATAGTTGTCACAAAACCGGTTGAAAGCTGGAGCAATCTTATCTCACAACGTATTCGCTGGGCTTCCAAGACGTCTGAACAAAGTCGCATGCTGCCCAAATTTATCGGCCTAATTGTCTTCCTGGTAAACTTAATGCTTATAATCGCAGCAATTTTGTCCATATTTGACGCGGCACACCTGGTATGGCTGGGAGGATTTTTTGTGATAAAACTACTTCTGGACCTAGGTATTCTTTGGTTAGCTGCCAAACACTTGGGAAGGTCGCTTTCAGTCTTACATCACCTGGTGAGTTCCTATATTTATCCTTTGCTTACTGTAGTAGTGGTGTTTCGAAGTCTGTTTGGCACATATCGATGGAAAGGTCGAAAATTCATCAAATAACCCGTTACAATTATTTTTTTACCTTTAGCTGTACCAAATCAATATGTTATGAAACGCCTATTAAGCATTCTCGCTTTTGCTTTTACACTTGGTTTATTTGCACAAACCACCTACACGGTCAATGGGAAATCCTATTCGTTACAAACCGAGGTAGATGGACCCATTACGCTTTTGTGGAATACCATCGATGGTGAATACCGGTATTTTCTGAAAAAAGGAAACACCATCAGTGAATTAAAAAATACAGAAGTTGATGGAGATTACCAGGAAGAATACCGGGGTACGCTGGCACAAAGTACTGCCGATCAAAACATGGATACGAGCAAGGTCAAACTTACGCTGCCCGGATTGCGAAAATTTTTCAACGAATATAATACTAAAGCCGATCCGAACTTCGATGCTGGTGACACACCCGTTACTTTAAAAACAAGGCTTGGTGTATTCGCCGGGATGTCCAATTACGTGTATTTCGCCAATCCCGATAACACACTCTTACCCCAGTTTGGGGTGGATTTTGAGATCATCGATGATGTTAAATTGAGACGACATGGTATTGTCTTTCAGTTCAGACAACTGGTTGCGACCAGCGATTTTGATCTGAACTCTTCTCAATTCTCCTTGAATTATCGGTTCAAATTTGTCCAGTCCAATACAGTAGATATTTTCATAAATACCAAGATCGCAGGTTACTCTCACTTGTCTCAGAATATTCCTGACCCGGATGGCGATGGAGATACCAACGATGCAATACGTGGTTCGGGAGGTGAATTTCAGGCTCCGTTTGCCCTGGGATTGGGTGCAGACATCCCTATTGGAAATGGCTTTATAACTCTGGGACTTTACGACGTGGTCGCAATGAACCTGGAAGATAATGGAGACTTTTCGATCGACTTTGTCGTGGGCTACAAATTTAAGTTATAGATTTTCGGTATTGATGGAGATGGGCATGACAAACTCTGTTTGAACGGGGATCCCGCGCTTGTAGGCAGGTGTTACTTTGGGTAGATCCATAATACTTGCTTCCAGCACTTCCGGAAGCAACGGTATTTGCTTTAGCATGATACTATCAATACGCAATGATTTCACTGCCATTTGCCCTTCCGCATCAATTCGAAGTATCATTTGGACAGTGTCGTTCAGGTGAGTTACGGTGGTGATCCGGCTTTCCTGGATATGTTGATGGATGGAAGTTGCGATTCCGTTCAGAAAACAATCCCGTCTCTCTATTTTATCAGTAAATGCTTCGCATTGGGTAAAACCTGGATATTGATCAATATCGGCCCAATCTATAGTTAGTAACTCTTCTTCATAAAACGTCTCCGAAGAGATCTTTTCGGTTTCAAAGAATTGACAGGAGCTTGCCAGCAAGAGTATACAAACTAAAATAAGGTGTTTCATTATCAGAGAAAATCCATTTCGAAAGTACAAATTTTAGAACGATCTGGTGTGTAACATATTCGTATTTTGCACGTCCAATGGCGTGATCATGGATCTACTTTTTGTTATTGTTGGTTTTATCTTGGTACTGGTAGGTATTTTAGGAAGCATCTTACCCGTAATTCCCGGAACCCCGCTTTCTTGGCTGGGGCTCATTGTTCTATACCTAGCGCCATCATTGGAATTCAATTGGTCCTTTATCATCATCACCGGAATTGTTGCCATTGGGATATACATTATGGATTATATCATTCCGGCAATTGGCACTAAGCGGTTCGGAGGAAGTAGGGCTGGCGTTTGGGGCACCACCATTGGATTGATCGTTGGTTTGATTGCTCCTATACCATTTGGTATACTCATTGGCCCATTTGTTGGAGCATTGGTGGGAGAATTGCTATTCAATGAAACCGAAGGCCCAAAGGCCTTTAAAGCGGCTGTGGGTTCCTTCTTTGGTTTCCTGGCTTCCACTTTCATTAAGTTATTCGCCACCTTGATCTATCTGGGGCTATTTATCTACCATGTGATCATCCAGTGGGATTCGCTGGATTTTCCATTTTAAATATCAAAACCAGCTGGTCTTCTCATGAATGCTAGTGTTTCGAGTCCCTGATTCGAGGGCATGGTCAAAATTCCCCATATAAAAAAATCCAAGGCATTTTTCTCCCTCCAAAAAGGGGATGTGTTCATAAAGTTGATCTTTAATGCCATGGCTACTCCAATACGCACCTACCTTCAATTCATGTGCTGTGAGCCACATATTTTGAACTGCCATGGCCGTAGCCGCGATCTCTTCCCATTCGGGAACCGATTCCTTGGGATCCCTTTGAAAACAGATAGCGATCACACAAGCAGACTGCAGCGGCTTCTCGAGGATCTTTTTCAGTTTTACTTCGGAAAAGGCCGGGCTTGTTTTTTGATAAGTAGCACCCAGAAAATTACTGAGTGCTTTTCTAGAAGCTTCCGAATAAAATACCTTGAATCGCCATGGTTCCGTTCGTCGATGGGTGGGTGCCCAGTTGGCCGACTCCAGGATAGTAGCTATTTTTTCCTTAGGAATGGGTTGATTATTAAATTGAACCGGATAAACGGCTCTGCGTTTTAGGATGGTGTCCAGACACATAAAGATTAAATTTTGCGAAAGATAATCAAATAAAAAACCTCCCTTTCACGTCGCCGATTCAGGGAGGTCTAAAAAACTAACCAATATATTTAATATGAAAAAAAACTAATTACATTATTAGTAATCAATCAATTAACTCTGCAAATATATGTAGTTCCAATCAATTTTTAAAGGGAAGTAACTTCTGCCAGGTAGTGTTTTCGTTCAATGAACCTCTAAAATCTTTGAACGACTTCAAAATAATCTATTTTCGAACTGAACTGGTGAATATTATTCATGTTCAACATCATTTTCACGCGAAACAAGTTTTTTTTGTATCTTAATACATTCAGAAGCATATGTTCCACCTAAACTCCTAAATTATGAAAAAGCTCAGCTTAATCCTTGGTTTTCTGTTAATACTGGCCGTGTTTATTTCGGCTACTGTTAAAGATCAACCTGCGCACGATCCGTCTCTCGAAGGGGTGTGGGATTTGAAGCATCAATATCTATACGAGAACAATGAAATTTTGGATACACTGTACAATTTGAATGGTTACAGGCAGGTGAAGATTTATACCAAAGGGAAGGTTATGTGGTCACGTTTCAATCCAACAGACACCAATGAATGGTTTGGGTATGGTAGCTATAAAATTGTTGACGGATACCTGGAAGAGCGTTTGGAATATGCTTCGAACTCCATGATGCAGATCGTTGATACTGTCCAGGTATTTAGATTCGAATTAGAAATAAATTCAGATAGTTATAGCCAGATTTCGCTGGATGATAATGGCAATAGATACAATGCTGAAAATTATAGCCGAATTGAGTGATTCATTCGCTTAGAACAAAAAAAATGGAAGCCATTGGCTTCCATTTTTTAGTTTAGGCGGGTTTAGATGAAATTTCCTTTTTCATCCAGTTGAACACGTATGGTTTCATCACCGTTTTTTAACTTAACTTTGAACACCTTTTCAGCACCTTTCTTAGCCGAATAGTTCACTTTGTAGATGTCCTTGACTACGCCCCATTGTGGAAATCGATCCCTCAGGGCCATCATCACAGATTCAGGTAATTGAACATTTTCAAACCGCTCAATAGTCTTGATGATCTTGCCATCGCCGTCATAAAGCGCTACAATTCTACCATTTGGAACATAAAAGGATACCTCATAGGTATTGAATCGATCAACATAAGGGTCACGCCCTTCCGCTCGGAACATGGCCGCCTCTTTTTCCAGTTGCTTTACTGGTATTGGAGCTTCCGAATTATCTACCGCGCTAAGGTATTTGTAGTTCGTAGCCGAAATGAATACTTCTTCCAGCCAAATAGGATCTTGTGCATAGAGAGAATTTCCTAGACCAACTATAAACAGAATTAATAATAACTTTTTCATACTCTTGGGTTTTAGATTAATAATTTAAATGTAGCCCATCACCAAGATTCGAACAATGACAAAAGTCATTATCTTATAATCACCATAGTTCCGGTGATTTATCGTTTTTTCGTTATATTTACTAGGATATAACGAATTTCATGATTTCTGTAGACGAAGCCATCTCGATTGTAGAAAAAAATGTGATCCCGCAAGAAAAGTCATGTACGCTTTCTCTGTCGGCAGCGGCAGGATATGTACTTTTCAATAATGTGCTTGCTCCCATTGACATGCCTCCTTTTCGGCAATCGGCCATGGACGGCTATGCGCTCAATCTACATGCATTGAATTCCTACAGGATCATTGAGGAAGTAAAGGCGGGTGACAGTCACCAACCGGTACTTCAGAAAGGGGAAGCAGCACGAATTTTTACAGGAGCGCCAGTCCCGGATTCGGCCAATGCTATTGTTATTCAGGAACATGTGAAAATCCAAAAATCTACCCTATCGCTGGATCAACATCCCAGTCTGGATGATCATATTAGGCCTATGGGAGAGCAGATCAAAAAAGGCCATTTGGCTTTGAAAAAAGGCAGCGTACTTACCTCGGCCGGATTGGGTTATCTCACCTCACTGGGTATCACAGATGTCGAGGTATATCCCAAACCCAAAATTACAGTGATAGTCACAGGAAATGAACTTGCCAGAGCTGGGGAACCATTGTCGTTCGGACAAATTTATGAAAGTAATGCCCTTATGTTGACTCAGGCATTACAGCAAGCTGGATACCAGAATTTTAAGGTAGCCCAGGTTCCCGATTCATTGGAAGCTACCAGGGAGATTCTCGAGGAAGAAATAACACGTTGCGACTTGCTTCTCATTTCCGGTGGAATATCGGTTGGAGCGTATGATTTTGTGGGAAGAGCTTTGGATGAAATCAAGGTCAAACAACTATTTTACAAAGTAAACCAGAAGCCGGGAAAACCGCTGTATTTTGGGAAATTGGGACATACTTATGTGTTTGCACTTCCGGGAAATCCTGCCGCAGCACTTACTTGCTTTTATATTTACGTTCGAAGGGTCCTTGCAAAATTGTCTGGGCAGGTTGATTTCACACCGCTAAAGATAAGCGCTAAGGTCAATTCAGCAATTACGAAAAAAGGAGGCCGTGCTCAATTTTTGAAAGCAGATTTCAACGGGGAGCGTGTTACCATACTTGAAGGACAAAACTCCTCCATGCTCTACACCTTCGCGGTAGCAAATGCGCTGGTTTATATACCCGCACAAAAAACTGAAATAGAAATAGATGAAGCTGTTGAAGTTATACTGCTTCCTTTGAATTAATAAAATGGAATACAAGATCAAAAGCAGGATCTGGATCGAAGCCAATGGGCATATTCTTCTGGGAGAAGGAAGGGTGAGCCTGTTGAAAGCCATCGAAGAGACTGGTTCTTTGTCCAAGGCAGCGAAGTCGCTTGGCATGTCATACAAAAAGGCCTGGTCTCTGGTGGATGCAGTAAATTCAAGATCGGAAGAAGCCGTAGTTACCTCCAATGTTGGAGGAAAAAGAGGGGGCGGCACACAACTAACTGCCTACGGCAAATCCCTTATAAAGGCTTTTGACACTATCAACGAAAATTGTTGGAAATTTCTGGACAAGGAAATCTCCAAGACACATTTAAAATGATCTTTGAAATCGGAGAAATTGGGATTTTCCTTGCTTTGCTGCCCTTTATAGCATTTTTATATGCCAGTGTGGGACACGGGGGAGCAAGTGGCTATCTTGCGCTTATGGCATTGTTTTCATTCAGTCCAGAAATAATGAAACCAACGGCCTTGTTGCTGAACTTATTTGTAGCAGGAATTGCATTCTTCCACTATTATCGGGAAGGTCATTTCAATAGGAAAATGTTCCTATACTTTGCAATCGCATCGATTCCACTGGCTTTTCTGGGCGGACTTATAGAAATAGAAGCGCTGGTATATAAGAGAATTTTGGCCGTTTTGCTGGTCTTTGCCATTTTAAAAATGTTAAACCTATTTGGTAGAGAAACCAAAGCGATCAAGGACTTGCAACTTTGGCAAGGTTTAGTCGTGGGAGGAGTTATAGGATTCTTTTCGGGTCTCATAGGAATTGGAGGCGGAATCATCTTAACCCCGGTGATATTATTGCTTCATTGGGGTAATATGAAAGAGGCAGCAGCAGTATCTGCCTTGTTCATTTGGGTGAATTCTGCTTCAGGATTGGCCGGTCAACTAAGCAGTGGAGCGACCATTTCGTCTCAAGCGTTCATTATGGTAGCGGCAGCCCTGGCAGGAGGTTTCTTCGGAAGTTATTTTGGAAGTAAAAAATTTAATAATAAAGCATTGCGCTATTTACTTGCAGTTGTTCTAAGTATAGCATGTGTTAAATTAATTTGGGTATGATACAATCGGAAGATATAACTGGAATCATTCTGGTAGGCGGGAAAAGTTCACGGATGGGCGTGGACAAAGGACTGCTTTATTATAAAGGAGAACATTTCATATCGACAATTATAAATGCTGTCAAACCATTGGTCAAAGAGATCATTTTGGTTGGAAATAATCCGGCATACGACAGGTTCGATTTGAAACGAGTAGAGGATCTAATGCCGGATTCCGGACCGTTGGCAGCTGTTTATACAGGATTAACCCATTCAAATACCCAACACAATTTGGTTTTAAGTTGTGACGTCCCGTTGATCACGCCTTTTTTATTGGAGATACTCTTAAAGGAATGGACCCCAGGTGATGAGGTGGTTCAATTTAGTACGAACGGTAAAAAAACACCTTTAGTAGCCTTATACCAGAAGAGTATTCAGGATCTATTGGATGAGCAAATAAAAGCCGGGGAAAGAAAATTGAGTACGGTGGTGGAGATGTGTAAAACAAAATCACTTGCTGTGGGTAAAGCACTTGCCTCTCAGCTAAAAAACATCAATACTCCGGATGAATTTAGAAAGTTGGATCATGAAATTGAATATTAAATACTTCGGAATGCTAGCCGAACTAACCCAGTGTTCAGAAGAAACCATGGTGGTGGAAGCAACAACAATTGACGAATTGCTGGAGCAGTTATTCGACAAGTATCCAGGTTTGCAGGAAAAGGACTTCCAGGTCGCCCAGGACCAGCAAATCGTTTTGAAGGAAAACAATATTACAGCCAGCGAACTGGCATTACTACCCCCATTTTCGGGAGGTTGAGAAAAATGAATAGGTACAGCCGACATATCGTCTTAGATGAGATCGGGCCAGAAGGTCAGGATCGATTATCACGTGCACGGGTTTTGGTAATTGGTGCCGGCGGACTGGGATGTCCGGCGCTTCAATATCTTGCAGCAGCAGGAGTTGGAACTATTGGAATCATGGATTTTGATGTTGTGGAAGAGTCAAACCTGCAACGCCAGGTGCTCTTTGGAACTTCGTCATTGGGAAAGAATAAAGCACTGGCTGCTAAGCACAGATTACAAGACCTGAACGATACCATAGAGATCGTGGCATATCCAGAGGCTCTGGACCATGGAAACGCAGTTGCGCTGTTTGAAAAGTATGATATAGTTGTAGACGGAACCGATACCATCGGGACACGCTACCTCATTAACGATGCGGCGGTGCTCACCAATCGCCCCGTGGTATATGGAGCAATCTTTAAGTTTGAAGGACAAGTCGCCGTTTTCAATTATAATAGCGGACCTACCTATCGATGCTTGTTTCCGAAGCCACCCAAAGCAGGCTCCGTAGCTAATTGCTCCGAGGTTGGCGTAATGGGTGTCCTGCCGGGAATCATAGGGAGTATGCAAGCCAACGAAGTCCTGAAGATCATATTGGGTCTGCCATCCGTGCTCTCCGGAACACTGTTTTGCCTGGATATTCGAAGCATGATTAGTAGTAGGATCAAAATACTTAGAAACAATTCGGAAGTTGAAAAAGTCATGCAAAATGCAAATAACCTGGAAGCTTTGCGAGTAGCAGATGATTGTCCTTCAACTTCGGTAGAGGTCTCGTTAAGCGCCCTGGATGATTTGGAAGGAGTTCATTTTCTGGACATTCGCGAACCACATGAGACTCCCAAAGTTCATTTGGATCGATGTCTGGAAATCCCCATGGCTCAAATTGAAGAAAATCTGGATCAACTGCAGTCTTTGGATAACCTGGTCGTTTTTTGCCAGTCGGGAGTTCGAAGCATAACTGCTGTTAGAAAATTAAAAGAACTGGGGGTCGAGCAATGTCAAAGTTTGCGCGGAGGCGTTTGGGCACTGGTCGAACATTTAAAGCTGAAACTATCATGAACGAGAAAAAAACAAAGAATGTGTTCAAAGAGGGAGCTATTTCTTCAGAATTTATTGGAGAATCCATTGCAAAGCACCAATCGAAAACCGGCATTGGAGCACATAATATCTTCCTTGGGCAGGTGCGTGCCGATGAAGTAGATGGCAAGAAAATCACTGCCATTGAATACACGGCTTATGAAGAAATGGCCAACTTGAAATTTCATGAGATCCGTGAGGCCACCTTTGATAAGTTCGACATAACTTGCATGCATATTTATCATAGTCTGGGAAGGGTAAAAGCAGGAGAAATTTGTCTGTTCGTTTTTGTTTCGGCTCCCAGACGGCGCATCGTGTTTGAAGCTCTTGAATATGTGGTAGAAGAGATCAAGGCAAAAGCGCCGGTGTTTGGAAAAGAGTTGTTCGAAGATGAGAGTCATCAATGGAAGGTCAACACATGAATTTGAACTTATATATGAAACCATCGAATCATTCATGATCCACTAAAATATTCAACATTTACAATGGTTGACATCACACATAAATCTAATACCCTTCGCATTGCAACAGCCCTGGCGATTGTGCAAGTAAGTAGCAATGAAACTATCCAGGCCATCGAGTCGGGTTCAGTTCCAAAAGGAGATGTATTTGCTATGAGTAAGGCTGCAGGGCTGTTGGGGGTGAAAAAAACACCGCAACTCCTTCCCGATTGTCACCCTATGCCTATCGAATTTACCGGGATCGATTTTGAAATTTCAGGGTTGGATGTAAAGATCCTCTGTACTGTTAAAACTATATATAAAACAGGGGTTGAGGTGGAAGCCATGCACGGGGCCAGCGTGGTGGCACTAAATATGTACGACATGCTTAAACCCATCGATAAAGGAGTTGAGATTAGGTCTATAAAACTGCTGGATAAAAAAGGTGGAAAATCTCAATTCAAAGATCGATTCCGAAAAGACTTAACGGCGGCGGTTGTGGTTTGTTCCGACACTATTTCAGAAGGACAGAAGGAAGACAAGGCTGGAAAGGCCATCATCGAGAAGTTAGAGGCTTGTGGAGTGGTGGTCTCAGACTATAGCATCATCCCGGACGAAAAGGAACTGATTCAACAAAAAGCCCGTGATCATGAGAAAGCAGGTATTCACCTTGTGATCTTTACAGGCGGTACCGGTCTATCCATGCGGGATGTGACTCCAGATGCCCTCGTAGAGATCATTGATCGCAGAATCCCGGGAATCGAGGAAGTCATTCGAGCCTATGGCCAGGATCGCACCCCTTACTCCATGCTTTCTCGAAGCCTCGCAGGCACAATGAACGATACTTTGATCTTAGCACTTCCGGGTTCCACCAAAGGCGCAACAGAATCCATGGATGCTATCTTTCCACCGGTGCTTCACTTATTTCAAATTTTTAAAGGTATTAGACACGACTCGTGAAAAAACAAACTCCCATATTGACCGATTCTTTCGGAAGAGAACATACCTATCTCCGAATTTCCCTCATCGAGCGTTGCAATTTGCGCTGCACATATTGTATGCCCGAGGAAGGCGTGCAGCTAAGTCCGCGAAGCCATCTCATGACCTATGAAGAGATTTATACCATCGCAAAGCTATTTGTAGACCACGGCGTGACCAAGATTCGTCTCACTGGTGGTGAGCCACTCATTAGAAAAGATATTCCTATCATCCTTGAAAAGCTGGCTTCACTCCCTGTCGAACTCACCATGACCACCAACGCAGTGATCATTGATCAATTTGTGGAAGTGTTCAAACAATACGGTATTTCAAGTTTGAATGTAAGCCTGGATTCGCTTGATCCGGCTAAGTTCAAGGAAGTCACACGAAGAGATGAATTTGAGCGCGTTTACAGAAATATACTCCTGCTGGTAAAGGAAGGATTTATAGTGAAGATCAATGCCGTGTTGATGAAAGGATTTAACGAGAATGAAATTGTTGATTTTATCGAACTTACGAAGGATCTTCCGGTGTCGGTTCGTTTTATTGAGTTTATGCCCTTTGACGGTAACAAGTGGGATATGAAGAAAATGGTTTCCTACGCCGAGGTGATGCAAGAGGTTGAAAATGCTTTCCCCGCCGAATCGATTGTACGCCTGCAGGATGCGCCAAACGACACTTCTAAAAATTATAAAATCCAGTCGTATCAGGGTAGCTTCGCAGTCATCAGCTCGGTAACAAATCCTTTTTGTGATAGCTGCAACAGACTTCGGCTCACCGCCAACGGACGATTAAAGAACTGTTTGTTTTCTTCTTCTGAATCGGATCTGCTTAGTAAATTGCGAAAGGGAGAACCTATCGAACCAATCATTCAAAAAGCTGTCGCTGCTAAATTTGCCGTTCGTGGTGGAATGGACACCTTGGAAAAATTAAAGCGCCCCGATCTGCACTCCCAAAACAGAAGTATGATCAGGATTGGTGGATAGTTGTGTACAAAGCTTCGTATTCTTCAGCCGTATCTAAATCAATTAGCTTTTCTGGTTCGGAATGCAACCGAATCACTTCTCTATAAGCCTGCAAGACGGATCTGGCTCCACCATCTCCGGAGAGTTCACTCAATTCATCGAAGTAATGCCTGCCAAAAAGAGCTGGCACCCCTATTTTTCCATCTACATAGGCAGAAGCCACGATTGAATTATTATCCGAGAATAGCGAGATCATAGATCGCAGATATGCATGGTCTATCAGGGGTTGATCTGCAAGTAGGATCAAGACTCCCTGATAATTAGCAGGGGCGGATTTTATTTTATTTATGCCAAAGGAGATCGAATTTCCCAATCCCTGCTCCCAGGATTCATTATTGAGTATGGTCACGGGCAGATGCGCTATGGATTTTTCAATTTTCCGAATTTCAGCGCCCAAAACCACGAACTGGTGAGAGTGTTCCAACTTTGTGATGGTTGCTACACAATGGGCAAGTAATGTAGTTTTCCCCCATGGAAGTAATTGCTTTGAAACACCCATCCTGCTTGAGCCACCGGCGGCCAGGACAAGCAAAGCAATCTTGCTATGGTCAGGCATGGATCCCACCCTTTTTCTTCTTTAATGGAATGGGAGTTTTTTCTCGCACGGTCGAAAGTACTTCCGATAAAATTGAAATTGCGATCTCCTGGGGTGTTTCGGCTCCTATATTCAGGCCTGCAGGACCATGAATGGAATCTATAAACTCCTGCGAGAGTTCTGGACAATACTCTAAAAGCTGATCCAGTAATTTTTCCCTGCGATGAGCCGGACCCAGCAGACCCAGATAAGCAGGCTTTGTTTCCTTCAATTCAAGCAAAAACTTCAGATCGTTTGCAAAATTATGCGACATCACCATGACAGCAGTCTGATCGTCGATCTGCTCCAGGGCAACTTGATCGGGGCTCACCGAATAAAAGGCCGTGGCCCCGGGAAAATTTTCAAAGGATTTGGATTCTAGCGGACCGGAGATCACGGTAACTTCCCATCCCGTGCCGGCTGCAAATTGACATAGTTGAACCGCATCGTGCTCCGCTCCAAAAATCATTAATTTAAAGCAGGGAGGCATAACTTCAACAAAGGATTTCAGTTCTTCGGAAGGCTGTAAAGTAGGATTTAGCAAATAACTTTGCCCCTGGATCATAACCGAAGTACCCAGGCCGGCCGCATTTCCTTCCTGCATCATAAAAGTGGATTTCAATTCAAATTCATTCCGAAGTAAAAAACACTCCTGTAATTTTGAAACACAAGTCTCATCGGGTCTGAACGGTTCCAGGAGAATGTACAAAATGCCTTCACATCCCAAGCGATACCTGCCATCGTAGGTCATCATACGCGGTTTATCCTCGTGGAAAACCGCCTCCGACTGGCGGGCGATGTCCTTTTCAACGCAGCCCCCACTTACTGCTCCTATCATGGTCCCGTTCTCAAGCAACAACATGCGTACCCCTGGTTTTCGATAGGACGAACCCTCCAGAGCTACAACTGTTGCCAGTACAGCTCGCGTCGCTTGTTCTTTGGCAAGTAAATAGGTTTCCAGTATGTTTTTGAATTCGTGTGTCATGGATCCCTGTATTACTCTACCAACTGGTCCTTATATTTTCCTTTACTTTTTCGGATGCGCACCGCAACAACTTTGTATTCGGGACACTTGGCCTCCGAGTCGTGAACGTCTCCGGTGATCAGGTTGATCATTACTTCAGGAAAATGGAAGGTTGTACTCAGAACCCCTGATCGTACTTCGTCGGTTATCCGAGCCTTGACGTCTACTTTCCCACGTGGAGATTCCACACATACATAATCTCCTTCAGCAATGAAATGCTCTTTGGCATCATCTGGATGGATCATCAAATAATCGTCCGAGAGTATTTTCTCGTTCGAAGTTCTTCGGGTCATAGCACCACAATTATAATGTTCCAGTTCCCTGTTAGTGGTTAATATGTATGGATAATCCTTGGCATGATCCTTCAATTCCATCGTCTCTTCCCAGGCATGGTATTGGAAGGCTCCTTTTCCACGTTTGAAATCGGTTTGATGCAGGATCTTCGTATCGGTTCCGTCCGGGGCGACCGGCCACTGCAGGCCATTCTTACCCAGCCGTTCCCAGGTAATTCCGGCAAAGAAGGGTACGATCTGCGAGATTTCATCCAGCATACCGTCGGGTGTATAGTCGGGTTGGTCATAACCCATTTTATTCATTATCTCCACAATGATCTGCCCGTCGGGTTTAGAATTTCCATGGGGCTCCACCACCTGCCGAACTGCCTGAACCCTGCGTTCTCCGTTTGTAAACGTTCCGCTCTTTTCAAGGAAGGATGCTCCTGGTAGGATTACATCGGCCAGCTTAGCGGTTTCGGTCATGAATAATTCCTGCACGATCACCAGATCTGTTGCTTCCAATGCCTTCATCACTTTTTTACTGTTCGGGTCTGTTTGAACAATGTCCTCACCAATGATCCAGATCGCTCGTAATTTTCCCGCCAAAGCGGCATCGAACATCTCTGGAATCTTGTAACCAATATGCTTCGGAACGTCTACGCCATAGAACGTATTATACTTCGCGTTGATCTCTTCGTTGGTTACATCCAGGTAGCCCGCACCCTGATGCGGCTGAACCCCCATATCTGCACTCCCCTGAACATTGTTTTGACCGCGCAGTGGGTTCACCCCTACTCCTCTTCGTCCAATGTTTCCGGTCAATAGTGCAAGATCGGCAATTTGTATCACCGTAAAAGTTCCCTGTGAATGTTCGGTAACACCCAACCCATGGAATGACATGGCGTTAGGAGCCGTAGCATAGGCAATGGCCGCTGCTTTTACCTCTTCGCGATCCACACCCGATACTTTCTCCAACTTGTCGATATCGATGTTCAGAATTTCTTCTTTGTATGCGTCATATCCCTCGGTTCTGGTTTCAATAAAACCTTGATCCACCAATCCTTCAGAAATAATATAATACATCATCATGTTCAATACCGCCACGTTGGTTCCCGGACGCAAAGCCAGGTGATGAGTAGCGTACTTTGCAATCTCCGTACGTCTTGGATCGATCACGATGGTAACATTCTTACTCTTCATGGCAAATTGCTTGAATTTGGCACCAGTCACAGGATGAGCATCGGTGGGGTTGGCCCCAATTACCATAATGCAATTGGTATCCTTCAGGTCGTCAATAGAATTCGTGGCTGCTCCCGTTCCATATACACGTTGCATTCCCAAAGCCGTAGGTGAATGACAAACTCGCGCACAGCCATCAATATTGTTGGTACCTATAACCGCACGTATGAATTTCTGCATCAGGTAATTTTCCTCGTTGGTACATCGAGCCGACGATATCCCTGCGATAGAATCCGGTCCGAATTCAGTTTTATAGGAAGTCAATTTTTCAGCTATATAATTGTAAGCCTCGTCCCAACTCACCTTCTCAAACTCACCATTTCGTTTTATCATGGGTGAATCCAGCCTATCAGGATGATCGTAGAACTTAAAGGCATAGCGTCCCTTAAGGCAGGTATGCCCTTGATTCACTTCAGAATCGTATGGCGCAGTTATACTTAGGATCTCACCACTACCTGTAGCCACATCGAGGTTACAACCCACACCGCAATAGGTACATATTGTTCGAGTGGTCTCGGTGGCTTGAATGGCCTTGGACTGGAATACATCGGAAATTGCGCTGGTAGGACAAGCCTGGGAACAGGCTCCACAACTCACACAATCTGAATCCAGGAAGGATTGATCGAGCCCTTTGATAATGTACGAGTCAAAACCCCGTCCGGCCATACTCAAGACAAATTCTCCCTGAACTTCATCGCAGGCTCGCACACATCGGTAGCAATTGATGCATTTGGAGAGGTCGGAAGTCATGTAAGGATGGCTTAAATCCTTCAGCTTATATAAGTGATTGTCGCCTTCCGGATAACGTACATCACGAATTCCTACCTGAGCGGCAACAGTTTGAAGTTCACAGTTGCCATTCACTTCACAGGTAAGGCAATCCAACGGATGATCGGTTAGTACCAGTTCGATGATATTTTTCCGAAGTGCTTTTACACTTTTAGTGCTCGTATAAATGTACTGGCCTTCAGCCACCGGTGCATGACAGGAAGCCATCGTCTTGACCGGCCCTCCTTCTTCCAGGGCGACCTCGACGCTGCATACGCGACACGACCCAAATGGTTCCAGGTTAGGAGCATCACAAAGCGTTGGTACCAGGTTTTTATCCTTGAATCTTCGAATAAAGGACAGTATGGTTTCTCCTTCAACTAGTTCGAATGCTTGATCGTCTATATAGGCCTTTTTCATTGTTGTAAGGGTTAGTTGAAGTAAGGTCTTAGTTCATCATCAAAATAATGCAGCGCATTGCGTACCGGCAATGGAATTCCACCTCCGTGAGCACACAACGAACCTTCTTCCAGTGTGGTGAGGAGATCGTGGAATAACAGCCGATCGATTTTGTATTCCGAATTGAATGCCTTTTCTGCCATTTCTTGTCCGCGTTTGGTTCCTAACCTGCAAGGAAAACACTTTCCGCAACTTTCATAAGCCGCGAAATCGAATAAGTGTTCTATGAACTTCAATATAGGGAAATCTTTAGGCACACTTACTACAGAAGCATGACCCAATAGAAAACCTTCTTTCGAAAAAGACTCGAAGTCCACGGTAAGATCATTTATTTTTGAAATTGGGACCAGTCCTCCTAAAGGACCGCCAATTTGCAGGGCTTTCACCTCTTCTTTGAATCCGCCAGCCAGGTCGTTCACCACTACCGAGAGCGGTGTTCCCATCTCAACTTCGTACATACCGGGCTTATTAAAAAAACTATCCAGGCAAATGAGTTTGGTGCCCGAGGATTTTTCAGTCCCTATATTCTTCCAGGCCGCTCCTCCTTCAGAAATGATAAAATGAAGCGCTGCCAATGTCTCCACATTGTTTACTACCGTGGGTTTGTTGAATAAGCCTTTCTGAGCCGGATAGGGTGGACGCACCCGCACTTCCGGACGCTGTCCTTCAATCGAGTTGATGAGTGCGGTTTCTTCTCCGCATATGTAGGATCCCTGCGCCTGGATGATCTTGAAATCGAAATTGAATCCACTTCCGAATATATTTTCTCCAATGATCCCGGCCTTCCGAAGTTCATCGATTGCCTCCTGCATGACCCTCACCGAATCCGGATACTCGGCTCGAATGTAAACAATGCCGTAACCAGCATGAGTAACATAGCCTGCGATCAACATTCCAAATAACACCGAATGAGGTCGTTGTTCCAATAAATAGCGATCGCTATAGGCTCCCGGATCTCCTTCGTCTGCGTTACAAATAATGAACTTGGTTTCATTCTCGACCTTCCGACAGAATTCCAATTTCATCCCCATGGGAAATCCTGCACCTCCGCGGCCCCTCACGTTAGATGTCTTGATCTCCTCCAAAACAACTTGCGAGTCCTTTTTTAACGCATCACGGAATGGTTGGTAATAATCGGTGATATTGGTAAATTCCTTGGTTAGTATGGATGGACCAAGAGCCTCGACATGGTAGTTGTCATTGTTTGATTCGCTATCTGCTCCAATTATCTTATCAAGTTGGTTTATTGCATCCCCCGAATAATTCTTACCCTTAAAGTGAAATGCGCTGTTCTCATGACAGCGACCCAGGCAGGTCATATGACCAATTTGATCTTTACGGAATTTCGATCCCAGCGATTCGATCACCGGCTCCTGAGTACCCGCACAGAGACAGGCTGTTCCATTACAAACATATACTTCCTTGCCCTTGTTTTCAGGTTTCATGAAATCGTAAAAGCTCGCCGTTCCAAAGGTATTGGCGGTTCCAATAAGGAATTCCTCGGCCAATTGGGCCAATTCTTCCTCGCTTGGCGTTCCCGATGGTTTCGCCAACTTCCCCATCTTATCGAAGAGGTTGTCCTGCAGGCCATTTCTGCCTAATAATTCGCTCAAGTTATCTGACATAGGCTTTTAACTAGCTTTAGTATTGGTTTCTCGGGTTTTTATACGTTCCGGGTGTGAATAACAAGTAGCTCGATCGTCACGGCAAAAAGCAAATAGCGTGATGCCTAGTTCCTTCGCATAATCCACAGCCAGGGAAGACGGTGCAGAGACTGCCGCCAGGAATGGAATCCTGGCTTTAAAACACTTGATAACAATCTCATACGAAATTCTTCCACTCACGGTGAGAACCTTGGCTTGTTCCAGTTGTTTTGTGATAATCAATTTCCCTACTACCTTATCCACAGCATTATGCCGTCCTATATCCTCCATGGAACAAAGCAATTCACCTGTAAGGGAAAATGCCGCCGCTGCATGGGTTCCTCCCGACTGTTTGAAATCGTATTGGTGGGTGTTCATCTTACGAAAGAGGGACTGGATCAATGCATCATCAATTTTTTCATTATCATCGATCGTTTTACCAATGAAAGCCAGATCACTCAATTCGGTCTTTCCGCAAACACCGCAGGAAGAAACCGATAACAGGCTCCTGCTATTCGAATAACCTTCACCCAGTTTATCTTTCGGAATGTCTAAATTGACCACCGTGACGATCCCCTTTTCGTTCTCCTTCTTAAGAATCACGTCGGGTATAAATGCTATTTCGTTGATAATTCCTTCTGAATGAAGTAGTCCTCTCACCAAACTTGCATCTTCCCCGGGGGTTCTCATGGAAACTGTAAAAGGTTTTCCATTGATGTCGATTTGTAAGGCCTCCTCCACGGTAAGGGAATCCAGAATCTTCTTGGATCCTTCCGCATCATATTTCTTTCCCTGATAGTCTCGAGTAGCCATAACAATCTATCCCACGAAGGGGTTCTAACAAATTTAATGGAAAAATAGGTAGTTTTTTGTTAAAAACGAGGCTAAGACAGCTCTATTTTAAGGATCTATCAGAACAGGCCGGATATGTTTCCTTCATTATCAATACTGATATTTTCTGAAGCCGGATGGGCAGGTAATCCCGGCATTCGCATCATATCGCCGGTTATTGGAACCAAAAAACCAGCGCCCGCGGCGATCTCGATCTCCCGAATGGTAATGGTAAAATCCTTGGGCCGACCAATGAGTTTTGGGTCGTCCGATAAAGATTTCTGGGTTTTTGCAATACAAACAGGTAGCTCTTCCAGTCCCAGATCTGCAATGGTCTTTAGGTTTCTTTTGGCCAACGTACTATAATCCACTTCGCTTGCTCCATAGATCTTTTTTGCAATGGTTTCGATCTTCGATTCCACGCTGGACTTCCAATCGTATAACGGTTTAAATTGGGAAGTCCCGGACTCAACGATGTCCACGACATGTTGCGCCAGATCGATCGCTCCTTTTCCTCCTTTGGCCCAGACTTCAGCCAGGGCTACACGTATGTTGTTTTTTTCCGCAAATTGATTTATCACTTCAATTTCTGCATCGCTATCACTTACAAACCGGTTTATCGCGATCACCGGTTCAATATTGAATTGTTTCACATTCTCAAGGTGTTTTTCGAGATTTGGAATCCCTTTTCGTAACGCGTCTACATTCTCGTCGGTAAGTGACTTTAGATCTGCACCACCATGATATTTAAGGGCTCGAATGGTTGTTGTAAGGACTACAGCCTTGGGGGCCAGCCCAGCGCTCTGACATTTGATATCAAGGAACTTTTCGGCGCCTAGATCGGCGCCAAAACCGGCTTCGGTAACGGTGTAATCTGCCAGGGTCATCCCCATTTTTGTTGCGATCACCGAATTGGTTCCCTGTGCAATGTTGGCAAACGGTCCGCCGTGAATAATCGCCGGATTGCCCTCTATGGTCTGCACCAGGTTTGGTTTGATAGCATCTTTCAGCAGGGCTGCCATCGCGCCCTCAACTTTCAGGTCGCGAGCAAAGACAGCTTCCTTTCCGAAGGTATACCCCACAAATATATTTCCTAGGCGGAGTTTTAGGTCGGCCAGATCATTCGACAGACAAAGGATGGCCATGATCTCCGAAGCAGCTGTTATGTCGAAACCGGTCTCACGCGGAACGCCATTGGCCGTACCGCCCAATCCCACGATGATATTCCGAAGTGCGCGATCGTTCATATCCATAACGCGTTTCCAGGTCACCGTTCTGGCATCTATTCCCAGGGAATTCGTTTTACTTTGAATATTATTATCGATCACTGCCGAAAGCAGGTTATGTGCTTTCTCGATGGCCGCAAAATCCCCGGTGAAATGCAGATTGATGTCTTCCATGGGTAGTACCTGCGAATAGCCTCCACCTGTGGCGCCGCCTTTTATTCCAAAGACAGGTCCCAGGGAAGGTTCCCTTAAAACCACTACTGTTTTCTTGCCCAATTGATGCAGCCCTTCCGATAGCCCTATAGACATGGTTGTTTTTCCTTCACCCGCCGGAGTTGGTGAAATTGCGGTCACCAGGATGAGGTTACTTTTTTGTGCCTTTTGGTCGTCGATCTTCGCCAATGGTAATTTGGCTTTGTATTTTCCATACATCTCGATGTCGTCAACATCTAGGCCCAGTTTTACGGCGATGGTGCTTATGTGATTTAGCTGAATTTGTTTGGCAATTTCCTGATCGGTCATGATTGGTTGTTTATAAAATAGGCCCCGTACAAATTATACGGACCAACAAAGCTAGAAAAAATTACGTAGAGCGTATTGCGGGAGCAAAAAGGAAATAATTTTTATCTATAAATTCCTGAAGGAATTTTCGGATAATTAAATACAATCTGTTAAAAAAAAGACTAATTTCATGGGTCTAACCAATTCATATTCAGAAAAATGAACTATTTAGTATGCATTTTATGTACAGCGATCCTATTTGTAGGATGTAAGGATGGAACCGAATCCAATTCCGATGCAACAACTAAGGCCGCTAACGATCTATTCGCAAAAAATTCGGAAATCGTCATGGCAAACATTCGAGGCTGGGAGGCCGAAAATTTGGACTATTCCATGTATGCAGAAGATTTTGTCATGCGGGAAACCGGCTTCGGGGCCGAGCGGGATTCTCTAAATCTAGGAGAAATGAAAGAATTCGACCGGCAAATCTGGGATAGCTACGATTTTAAGGTAGTAAGTGACATCGTTCTGCTGCCTGGAGTTCATCGAGACAGCAAAGAAATGGATGGCTCGGTACGCCATTACATCGACTGGGAAGTAACTCACCCCGCCACCGATTCCACCGAGGCTCGTTCTGGAGTGATCAAGTTGTATGAATCTTACGATTTTGATGAGAACGGCAAGATCTCATACCAACAAGTATATGGCGATTTCACCGGGCTGATGAATCATCTAATGGGTAAGGAATAAGATCGTAAATCATTTTTAGGAAATCCCTTGAAGTTTCGAGGGATTTTTTTATATATGCCTGATATTCAACAAATAACAATTGAAATTCAATAAATAAACGTATCTTTAATAGTACTCCGCATCTATTCTTTGTTCCTGCCATTTGTTGTGGTTAGAAAACGACGTAACTAATCAAAACAATTAATCATGAAAAAATTATGTATTCTTCTCATGGCATTGATGGTATTTTCCATTTCAAATGCCCAGGACCAACTGTATTTAATCATCGAATTGATGAAGGTCGATAATTCACAGGAATCTTCCTATGAAGAAACAGAGGCGTTCTGGGAAAAGATCCATCAACAGCGAGCAAACAGCAACGCGATCATTGGATGGGATCTCTGGCAACTTTATCCGGGAGGTGAAGACCAGGGATATCAATATGCCACAGTCACCCTATTCAATAACAAGGCAGCAATGTTTAAAGGGGGAGGACTTATGGCCAGTGCAAAAAAAGCCTATCCGAACATGACCGAGGAACAACTCACTAATAAATTGAACAGCGCCGCCGCTACCAGGGATCTGGCTGTTCGCATTTATGCAGAACGTATCGCCACTACCAAGGGTAATTTTCAAATGGCGGTTGGAACCATGGCATCCTTCGACTGGATGAAAGTTACCATGGGTAATTACCAGGCCTATGA
>JABDNM010000197.1 GCA_013043825.1 Flavobacteriaceae bacterium | reverse complement strand
ATCGTAAGCCGATCGTTTCGATTCCGTACGTCTTAAAGAATACGTCGGCATACAACTCATTTACCAGCTTGGTTACGGCATAGGGTGATAAAGGTTTCCCAATTATGTCTTCCTCCTTCGGAAGTATTTTACTATCTCCATAGGTTGAGCTGGACGCTGCATAAACCATTCGCTTGACCGAATTGCTTTCCTTGTGTGCAACTAACATATTCAGAAAACCAGAAATGTTGACTTCATTCGAAGTTATGGGATCATTGATGGAACGAGGAACCGAGCCCAAAGCTGCCTGATGTGAAACATAATCTATGCCTTCCATCACATTCTTACATGTATTTAGGTCTCGAATATCACCCTCCACAAACTCAAAATTATCTCGTCCCAAAAACTCAGATAGGTTGCTTTGAAAGCCTGTGGCCAGATTATCTAAAACACGAACTTTACCCGCTTTGTATTTCAGAAGATATTCGACCAGGTTGGAACCTATAAATCCGGCGCCACCCGTGATTAGAAAATTACATTTCGAGAGGTCTTGTGTATGATATGGGGTTTCGTACATTATAATCTTCCGTCGATAATTTGGTGATCAAAAAATGCCTTAACATCAAAAATAACTGCTCTTTCGCCGGTATAATCCTTAATTCGCAAATCCTTGAAAGCTGCATGTGCTACTGCCAGGATGATGGCGTCGTAAGGGCCAGTGATGGACTTTTGATCGGATATTAGTTCTAATCTGAATTCGGATTTAACGTCATCGGCATTCGCCCATGGATCGTGGACGTCCACATTCATATTATACTTTTGTAATTCGGTGATCACATCGATTACCTTACTGTTCCGAATATCGGGACAGTTTTCCTTGAAGGTGATCCCAAGTACAAGAACACGTCCACGTTTTACTTTACAATCCTTTTTTATCATAAGGCGCAGCACTTCGTGGGCTACGTAGTTCCCCATGCTGTCGTTCATTCTCCGTCCGGCAAGAATGATCTCTGGGTTATAACCTTCCTCCATGGCTTTCTGTGCCAGATAATAAGGATCCACACCTATGCAATGACCGCCTACCAGTCCCGGGGTAAACTTTAAAAAATTCCACTTGGTACCTGCTGCCTCCAAAACAGCCTGTGTGTCGATGTCCAAAAGCCTAAAGATCTTGGAGAGTTCATTGACGAAGGCAATATTGATATCGCGTTGCGAATTTTCAATCACTTTGGCAGCTTCTGCCACCTTGATCGAAGGAGCCAGATGGGTGCCTGCGGTGATGACAGAAGCATACAGTCGATCTACGTAGTTGGCGGCTTCAATCGTTGATCCGGAGGTAACTTTTAGGATCTTCGTTATAGTATGTTCTTTATCTCCCGGATTGATTCGTTCTGGAGAATAACCAGCGTAGAAATCATTATTGAATTTCAACCCAGAAACCTGCTCTAAGATAGGAACGCATATGTCTTCTGTCACACCTGGATATACCGTTGATTCGTAGATCACTACATCTCCTTTCTTCAACATCTTACCTACAGTATCGCTGGCTTTTTCCAATGGACTTAATACTGGCTGATTGTGCTTATTGGTTGGGGTTGGTACTGTGACGATAAAAACGGTGGCTTCTTTCAATTCTTCGGAAACAGCTGTAACGCTCAATCCATTTTTTTCAGCATTCAGAACTGCCATTAATTCGGCATTGGAAACTTCCAGCGTCTTATCTTCTCCCTGTTGCAAATCACGTACCCGCTCCGTATTGATATCAAAACCTATGACTTTATATTTGCCAGCAAATGCAACAGCCAAGGGCAATCCTACATATCCTAGTCCAATGATCGCGATGGTTGGGTTTTCCTTCATAGTACCCTGTTTTGGGTTGATTCAATTAAAGACTGAGCGCCAAAGATAGTTAAGGTCCTTGGCCAGGCTCCAATCTCTTATATATTCTTTATTAATGGCCACTTTGTCCGGCCAAATTATTTCGTCGTTATACTGCTTCGGATCAGGCTGCTCCAATAATAACGAATCTTCATTCTTATATTTTAAAGTTGCAGGTCCGGTAACCCCCGGTTTGACTTCCAGGATGACACGATTCTCACCAACCAACACATCTGCGTAACCTGGAATATCGGGTCTTGGCCCTACCCAGCTCATATCGCCTTTCAACACATTGAAAAGTTGTGGTAGTTCGTCCAACTTTGTTTTTCTCAACCAGCTTCCGAAGGTCGTTTCACTTGCTTTAATCTCATTCGCGTCGAAATGGTTGGATCCTTTCAAGGTCCGAATCTTAAACAATTTGAACCTATCTCCTTTGTATCCTATTCGCTCCTGAACAAATACTCCCCATGTTCCTGTACTCCAGCTGGCCATTGGTATCAAAACGATCATGGGAACGATGAGAATGGGTAAAAGCAGTAACGAAATTGTGATGTCAAAGATTCTCTTTATAACCAATTGCGTTGGTGTAAGCATATCGTAATAATTACGTTCCGAATTGGTAAATTCCTCTAGTTCTTACCAATTCTGAAGAATTTTTTGATCCGATAGGCCAAAGGTGGCTTTTGTTCTTCTTCGTGATAGCCGTGTCCATATCCTCCATAACCATATCCGTAACCATAGCCATAGCCATATCCGTAACCGTAACCATATCCGTATTTTGCCTTGCTTTCAAAGAAATTAAGTACAAAACTTATATTCGTTACTTCACCTTTTTTATATTTTTCGTTTATGAGCGCAAACATACCTCGTTTGGTATAATTCTGTCGCACCATATAGATTGTTGCATCCGCGAATTTTGTTAATTCCAGCGAATCGGAAACCAATCCCACTGGCGGTGAATCCAGGACAACATAATCGTATTTTTCCTTCAGGGTATTGATTAAAGTTTCCATTCGTTCACTCATCAATAGTTCCGATGGATTTGGTGGGATCGGGCCGGAGGTAATCACATCCATAG
>JABDNM010000194.1 GCA_013043825.1 Flavobacteriaceae bacterium | reverse complement strand
GCATATGCCTTGTACAATAACTTCTCATCCATTCAAAAAGTAGATCTGGAAAAAGTTGCCGGAGAGCATGAATTTGCTTGTGTTCAGTTACATAATACCATGATGGGGCGAGATATTATTCGTGAGACTTCCCTGGAAATATTCAATACCCAGGATAAGCACGAATGGAACCCCGTTCCTGAAGTATCCAAGGATCATATCGAGATTCCCGTGACATCTCCGGATGCCGATCTTTGGGATTCCTTCGACCGTTCCATTGGTCATCATTTCAATCTCTCTATCGACCTGAACGCTTGTACCGGTTGTGGTGCTTGCGTTGTTGCTTGTCATGCAGAGAATAATGTGCCGGTTGTGGGTAAAACTGAAATGCGCCGAAGTCGTGATATGCACTGGTTGCGTATAGACCGTTACTACTCCAGTGAAGATTCATTCGCGGCAGATTCAGAAAAGAAAGAAAATATTTCCGGTTTGGGATCCTCTCTTTCCGAATACGCAGATATGGAATCGGCTGCGGTCAATCCACAAGTCGCTTTCCAGCCTGTTATGTGTCAGCATTGTAATCATGCGCCTTGTGAAACTGTATGCCCTGTGGCTGCAACTTCACATGGTATGCAGGGACAGAATCATATGGCGTACAACCGCTGTGTTGGAACACGCTATTGTGCTAATAACTGTCCGTATAAAGTACGGCGTTTCAACTGGTTCCTTTATGCAGAAAATGATGAGTTCGATTACAATATGAATAACGATCTGGGCCGAATGGTCTTGAATCCGGATGTAGTGGTGCGATCCAGAGGGGTGATGGAGAAATGTTCAATGTGTATTCAAATGACACAGAAAACCATTCTGGATGCTAAGCGTGCCGGGAAACCCGTGGAAACGAATGCATTTAAGACAGCCTGTTCAGCTGCATGTGAAACCGGAGCGATCAAGTTTGGTGATATCAATAATCACGATGACGAGATCTCCGAATTGAAAAAAGACGAACGTGTGTACCACTTGTTGGAAGCCGTAGGAACCAAACCCAATGTGTTCTACCATGCCAAAGTGCGTAATACAAGTGAAGCATAATAATATAACTAAGAAATTGACATATAGATATGGCGTCGCATTACGAAGCACCTATTAGAAGACCCTTAGTTACAGGAGATAAATCCTACCACGATGTAACCGTGGATGTGGCCGCTCCCGTAGAAGGCAAAGCCAATAGATCCTGGTGGATAGTTTTCACCATTTCTTTGGTAGCCCTGTTATGGGGGATTGGATGTATTATCTACACCATTTCCACCGGTATTGGAGTCTGGGGATTGAATAAGACTGTTAACTGGGCTTGGGATATCACGAACTTCGTTTGGTGGGTAGGAATTGGTCACGCAGGGACACTAATTTCGGCGGTACTATTGTTATTCCGACAAAAATGGAGAATGGCAGTGAACCGATCGGCGGAGGCCATGACCATCTTTTCGGTGATCCAGGCGGGACTCTTTCCCATCATTCACATGGGTCGTCCATGGTTGGCCTATTGGGTACTACCTATCCCGAACCAATTTGGATCTCTCTGGGTTAACTTTAATTCACCGCTGCTTTGGGATGTATTTGCGATCTCGACCTACCTCTCTGTTTCACTGGTATTCTGGTGGACAGGCTTGTTGCCCGATTTGGCGATGATCCGGGACCGGGCCGTAACGCCATTCACTAAAAAAGTATATAGCATTCTGTCCTTTGGGTGGAGTGGTCGCGCCAAAGACTGGCAACGTTTTGAAGAAGTATCCTTGGTATTGGCCGGTTTGGCTACACCACTTGTGCTCTCGGTACACACCATCGTATCCTTCGATTTCGCCACTTCGGTGATCCCCGGATGGCATACTACCATCTTCCCGCCATACTTTGTTGCTGGAGCAGTATTCTCCGGCTTTGCCATGGTAAATACCCTCCTTATTATTATGAGGAAGGTTTCGAACCTTGAAAATTATATTACAATTCAGCATATCGAATTGATGAATATCGTGATTATGATTACGGGATCTATAGTAGGGGTTGCTTATATCACCGAATTATTCATCGCATGGTATTCGGGAGTCGAGTACGAACAATATGCTTTCCTGAATCGAGCAACCGGACCTTACTGGTGGGCATATTGGGCAATGATGACCTGTAATGTATTCTCACCACAGTTTATGTGGTTCCCTAAATTGAGAAGAAGTATCATGTTCTCTTTCTTTATTTCCATCGTAGTGAATATTGGAATGTGGTTTGAACGATTTGTCATCATTGTAACCTCACTTCACAGAGATTACCTCCCTTCATCATGGACTATGTTCTCTCCTACATTTGTGGATATCGGGATCTTTATTGGAACCGTTGGATTTTTCTTCGTCTTGTTCCTGCTATTCGCCAGGGGATTCCCGGTGATAGCACAAGCTGAGGTAAAATCCATTCTGAAGAGTTCCGGAAGTTATTATAAAAAATTACGTGCCAACCAGGGAGATGACGTGAAACATTATGGAGTATCGAGCTCGGCCGGAAGCACTCAGCCTCAAATTGCTCCAAGTGACGATGAAAAGGCAAATAGGTTATTACAGAAATTAGGAACTTTCGATCCTGATACACAAACTGCCGACGACCTGAAACGAATCAGCGGAGTTGGCCCAGTAATGGAACAGAAGTTACACCAGCTAGGTATATTCACCTTCGAACAAGTGAGCAGAATGACCGACGCTGAATACGATCTATTAGACAGCATAACCGGTGAATTCCCAGGAAGAGCGAAACGCGACGACTGGGCCGGGCAGGCAGAAAATCTTAAAAACAGTTAATTATGGCATCGAAAGTAATTCACGCTATTTACAATGACGATGACATCTTGATGAACGCTGTTAAAGCGGTTCGAAATGAGCATTATCACATTGAAGAGATCTATACTCCTTTCCCGGTGCATGGTCTAGACAAAGCAATGGGATTGGCAGATACCCGAATTGCCATCACCTCTTTCATGTATGGATTATTGGGACTGGCCGTTTCCATCACTATGATGAATTATATCATGATCACAGACTGGCCTCAGGACATTGGAGGAAAACCCAGTTTCAGTTACATCGAGAACATGCCTGCTTTTGTGCCTATTATGTTCGAAATGACTGTTTTCTTCGCAGCTCACCTTATGGTGATCACATTTTATATGCGAAGCAAATTATGGCCATTCAAGAAGGCGGAAAACCCTGATGTTCGAACCACCGACGATCATTTTTTGATGGCCATAGATCCCGGGCAGCAAGATTTGGAACGCGTGTCTCAATTCCTAAGCGATACAGGAGCTATTGAAATTAGTTTAATCGATAAAGATGACGATCACTAAGATGAAAGCATTCAAACACATAGCGCTATTACTTCTTGCATCGTTCGCGATGGTATCTTGTTTTGATAGTGCCAATCCAAATTATCAGTACATGCCCAATATGTATGAGCCGGTAGGTTATGATACCTATGGTGAATATGAGATTTTTCCCGGGGAACAGGAAGCAATGTTACCTCCGGAAGGGACCATTCCCAGAGGATGGCAACCTTACGAATATGAGAATAGCAACGATGGATTACTTCAGGCGAAGGCTGAGCTAAAGAATCCTTTGGAAGTGACCGAACAAAACCTGGAGTCTGGTAAAGCACTATACGAGATCTATTGTGCAGTTTGTCACGGAAGCAAGGGAGACGGACAAGGAATTTTGGTAAAGAATGAAAAGATCTTGGGGATCCCAAGCTATGCAGATCCCGGGCGTGTGATCAATGAAGGAGGGACCTATCATGTGATGATGTTTGGATTGAATTCCATGGGATCTTATGCTTCGCAAACCGATGAATTGGAGCGCTGGCAGATAGTGCAGCATGTAATGAATTTGAAAGCTACCCTGGAAGGAACACCGTTGCTAAGTCCAACCTCGAATGAGGAAGTGTCTGCAGATGCTGAGGCCAGCGGAGCGAGTGAGGCAAACAGTTCAGAAGAACAAAATTAACCGAAGAATAAAGAGAATAGCTAAAGATATGTACACGCTACCCAATAAATTAAAACTTTTTGCAATCATTTTCATGGTGGTTGGCGCCATTGGGATGGTTTCAGGATTTCTAACTGTTCCGGGAACTACTGCCGAAGTGAAGGAAATGTTGGCAAGTCATGGTGATGGCCATGGCGATGATCATGGTGAAGCAACACATGATGAGGCGAAGGATTCACACGGGGAAACTAAAACCGCACATGAAGCGGGTGAGGAAGCCCATGGCAGTGAGGAAGAGCATTTGGAGCACGTGCTGCATCAAATGCAAAATCGACCCTGGTCTGCCCTGTATATTGCCGCCTTCTTTTTCTTCATGATCTCATTGGGGGCATTGGCTTTCTATGCTATTCAACATGCCTCACAGGCTGGATGGTCACCGGTACTTTTCCGCGTGATGGAAGGAATTACAGCCTACTTGCCGGTAGGTTCGATCATTATGCTGGTCTTGTTGCTTCTTTCGGTATTTCATATTAATCATATTTTCCACTGGATGGATCCCGAATTGGTGAACCCGGAAAGTGAACATTACGACAAACTAATAGCCGGAAAGAGCGGATGGCTCAACCCTACAGGGTTTCTTATTCGAGCCGTGATCTACCTGCTAGGATTCAATGCCTATCGATATTTTTCACGCAAGTGGACACGACTGCAAGATGACGCGACAGATACCCGGTGGTTCAAGCGAAATTTTAAACTATCGGCTGGATTCCTGGTATTCTTCATCTATATTGAATCCATGATGTCCTGGGACTGGATCATGAGCTTCGATCCGCATTGGTTCTCAACCCTTTTTGGATGGTATGTATTTGCAAGTATGTTTGTGAGCGCGATTACCGTAATCGCAATGATTACCATTTATCTGAAGTCCAAAGGGTATTTAGATTTTGTAAACAATAGCCACATTCATGATCTGGCGAAATTCATGTTCGCATTCAGTATTTTCTGGACCTATTTGTGGTTCTCCCAGTTCATGTTGATCTGGTATGCAAATATTCCCGAAGAGGTCACATATTTTGTAACACGGATTGAAGATTACAAGCTTCCTTTCTTCGGAATGGTAGCTATGAACTTTATATTCCCAGTGTTACTATTGATGAACAGTGACTACAAGAGAATGAACTGGTTTGTGATCATGGCCGGAATTGTGATTTTGGCAGGGCACTATATAGACGTATTTAATATGGTAATGCCGGCAACGGTAGGTTCGTCCTGGTTCATCGGTTTACCGGAACTTGGTTCGCTTTTCTTCTTCTTTGGATTGTTCGTATGGGTAGTGTTTACCGCACTTACCAAGGCACCTTTATTGGCCAGCGGAAGTCCATTCTTGAAAGAGAGCAAGCATTTTCACTATTAATAAATTAAAGAAGAAAGATAACGATGACCGCATTTTTAGTTGTTTTAGTAATCATACTTTTTGGAGTCGCTGTTATGCAGATGGGTAAGATATTTCAGTTGTCCAAACCCAAGAGTGATCCCAATTCCGAAGTAGCCAACGATAAAGACAATAATATCAACGGATGGTTGATGATTATGTTCGTGCTCTTTATCTATGTGCTCAGTATCATCTGTTTCTGGAAATGGGGGAACGTTATGCTTCCCGAGTCGGCCTCGGAACACGGAATAGGTATCGACCAGCTTTGGCTCTATTCAATGATCCTCATTTTTGTGGTTGGGATCATCACGCAGTGGTTATTGCACTACTTTGCTTTCAAATATAGAGGGCGTAAAGGACAACGCGCAACGTTCTACGCCGACAACGACAAATTGGAATTCATCTGGACTATTATTCCCGTGATCGTCCTAGCCGGATTGATCATCTATGGATTATTCACCTGGACAGATATCATGAATATTGAAGAAGACGAGGATACCTTGGTGGTAGAACTGTATGCCTATCAGTTCGATTGGAGAGCTCGCTATGCGGGAGCCGATAATACCTTAGGGGAAGCGAACGTCCGTTTGATAGAAGGAGTCAATATTCTTGGAGTAGATACTTCCGATCCTAACAGTCAGGATGATGTGATCGTAAACGAATTGCACCTGCCCGTAGGAAGACAGGTACTCTTTAAGATGCGTTCCCAAGATGTATTGCATTCGGCTTACATGCCACATTTCAGGGCACAAATGAACTGTGTTCCCGGCATGATCACCCAATTCGCTTTCACACCTACCAAGACTACCCTAGAGATGCGGGAAAGTGAGGAGATGATCGATAAAGTAAATCGAATCAATGCAATTCGGACGGAAAAAAGTAAAGAATTGATCGCCCAAGGAGATGAGGCTCTGGAGTCGTACGTATTCGACTACCTCTTGTTGTGTAACAAGATTTGTGGAAACAACCATTATAACATGCAAATGAAAATTGTTGTTGAAACTGAAGAAGAGTATGAAGCTTGGATAGCCCAACAGGCTACCCTGGCCAAATCACTCCAACAATAATAAAAAATTAGCTTAATAAAGATATGTCAGCACACGCACACGACCACGTTGAAGATCACCACGATGATCATGGACATCATCATAAAGAGACTTTTGTAACTAAATATATATTTAGTCAGGACCATAAAATGATCTCCAAGCAATACCTCATTACAGGTTTGTTCATGGGAATTATAGGAATCGCAATGTCGTTATTGTTCAGATTCCAATTGGCATGGCCGGACAAGCAATTCACATTTTATGAAGTATTCCTGGGTAAATGGGGAGAAGACGGGATCATGGACCCCAGTGTTTACCTGGCGCTCGTAACTATCCACGGAACCATCATGGTTTTCTTTGTGTTAACCGCCGGATTGAGTGGTACGTTCAGTAATCTGCTTATTCCGTTACAAATAGGTGCGCGAGATATGGCCTCTGGATTTCTGAATATGATCTCCTATTGGCTCTTCTTCCTTTCCAGTGTGATTATGGTGCTTTCCCTCTTCGTTGAAGCCGGGCCTGCATCTGCGGGATGGACTATTTATCCGCCATTAAGTGCTTTGCCTCAGGCAATACCAGGATCTGGAACTGGAATGACATTGTGGTTGGTTTCTATGGCCATATTTATCGCCTCTTCCTTATTGGGTTCTTTGAATTATATCGTAACAGTTATAAACCTGCGAACCAAAGGAATGTCTATGACTCGTTTACCGTTAACTATTTGGGCATTCTTCATCACCGCCGTGATCGGGGTAGTTTCTTTCCCCGTATTGTTATCGGCCGCTCTGTTATTGATCATGGATCGAAGTTTTGGAACTTCGTTCTTCTTGTCGGACATCTACATTGCAGGAGAAGTACTGCATAATCAGGGAGGGTCACCCGTATTATTCGAACACCTCTTCTGGTTCCTGGGTCACCCCGAAGTTTATATCGTATTATTACCCGCATTAGGGATCACCTCAGAGATCATTGCGACAAACTCGCGGAAACCCATCTTTGGATATCGTGCGATGGTTGCGTCCATACTGGCGATTGCCTTCCTATCCACCATTGTATGGGGACACCACATGTTTATATCCGGAATGAATCCATTCCTGGGCTCGGTGTTTACGTTTACCACTTTATTGATCGCGATTCCTTCTGCAGTAAAGGCATTCAACTACATTACAACACTTTGGAAAGGAAATTTGCAACTGAATCCGGCCATGTTGTTTTCAATTGGCCTGGTCTCCACCTTCATCACTGGAGGTTTAACAGGAATACTTTTAGGAGACAGTGCCCTTGATATCAACGTGCATGATACCTATTTTGTCGTTGCTCACTTCCACCTGGTGATGGGAATATCTGCCTTGTACGGACTATTTGCCGGGGTGTACCACTGGTTCCCCAAGATGTTTGAATCCCGAATGATGAATAAGAATTTGGGTTATGTGCATTTCTGGATCACTGCCATTGGTGCCTACGGGGTTTTCTTCCCCATGCACTTCATAGGAATGGCAGGGTTGCCCAGACGGTACTATACCAATACAGAGTTCCCGTACTTCGATGATCTTACCGATGTAAATGTGGTAATTACGTTCTTTGCCCTGTTCTCTGCCGCGGGTCAGGTGGTATTCCTTTATAATTTTATCCACTCTATTTTCTACGGAAAGAAAGGTCCGCAAAACCCATGGAATTCGAATACCATGGAATGGACGGCTCCTATCAAACACATTCATGGAAACTGGGACGGACCCATTCCCCACGTGTATCGATGGGCGTATGATTATAGCAAGCTGAATAAAGACGAAACCGACTATGTGGTTCCGGGACAGGACTATGTTCCGCAAACGCTTCCATTACAGGACAACGAAGAAGAATTGAATCATTAAAATCTTCTATCCAATACAAAAACCCTTCCCTAGTCCGGAAGGGTTTTTTGTTATCTTTATCTTCCCACTAACCAATCATGACACTTTTCAAAAAGATCATTCATCATCTCCCTGAGGCAATCGCAGGAAGAACACAAGAATATACCTCGGGAAGTATTCGCAAGGCCGTATTCATGTTGTCTGTTCCCATGGTTCTGGAGATGATGATGGAATCTATTTTCTTCCTGGTCGATGCTTATTGGGTTTCAAGCCTTGGGGCGAATGCCATTGCAACGGTAGGCCTAACCGAATCGGTCCTTACATTGGTCTATGCGATCGCCATTGGGTTGAGCATGGGAGTTACTGCCATCGTTGCCCGAAGAATAGGAGAAAAGAATACCCCAGCCGCGGGACGCGCAGCTGTTCAATCTATTATCTTAGGAATATTTGTGGCTGCTCTGGTTGCTGTATTGGGCGTCCTGTTTCCGAAGGAAATCTTATCACTCATGGGGGGTGAGTCGGATCTTGTTGCCGAAGGATATGGATACACACAAATATTACTAGGTGGGAATGCCACCATCATGCTTCTTTTTATCATCAACGCGGTTTTTCGGGGCGCCGGAGATGCTTCAGTGGCGATGAAAGTACTCATTGTTTCCAATTTGTTGAACATAATACTGGACCCACTATTCATATTTGGTTGGGGCCCTGTTCCGGCATATGGAGTGAAAGGAGCGGCTATCGCTACCACCATAGGTCGGGGGACGGCCGTAATCTTGCAATTACTCATTTTGTTCTTTGGCTGGAGCCGGATCAAAGTTGGCTTTAAAGAGTTTGTATTCAACGCTACGATCATGTGGAACCTGGTCAAGGTTTCCTTGGGCGGTATTGGTCAGTTTATAATCGGGACTTCCAGTTGGGTATTCCTCATGCGTATCATGGCCGAGTTTGGGAGTGAAGTGTTGGCGGGATATACCATCGCGATTCGAGTACTCATGTTCACTTTAATGCCAAGCTGGGGGATGAGCAATGCAGCTGCGACACTGGTAGGGCAAAACCTGGGAGCAGGGAAGCCAGAGCGTGCCGAGTCTTCCGTCTGGAAAACCGGTAAGTACAATGCCTGGTTCATGGTGGCTGTTTCATTATTTTATTTGTTCTTTGCCGAATGGATCCTCAAGATCTTCAGTGTTGAACCTGAGGTGATCGAAAGCGGGGCACTAAGTTTACGAGTTATTGCCGCAGGCTATGTGTTCTACGCCTACGGAATGGTGATCATTCAATCCTTCAACGGTGCCGGGGACACCAGGACTCCTACCATCATCAACTTCTTCTGTTTTTGGATCTTTCAACTACCTTTTGCCTATCTGGCTGCTATCACCTTCGAGCTGGAAGTTTTGGGAGTTTTGCTCGCAATTACCTTTGCCGAGATCCTCATTGCTATTATTGCAATTCTGCTTTTCAAAAAGGGAGCCTGGAAACGTGTCCAAGTTTAGGATTTTAGGAGCTACTTTATTCAAGATTCGTATTGTTACCTTGCATTTCAGGATGTGGAGACTCCATGATGTAAACTGCATTTTTTGTTACCACCCTTCTTTGTGCATTAAGATAAATCGGTGCTAACGAATGGCCATGGCCTTAAAACACTTCGTATATTTGTAACTATGAATGAACATCTCGATCCAAGCGGCGAGCATTTATCATCCCAGGAACAGGACCTCGAAAAAAAATTACGTCCGTTGTCGTTTGACGATTTTACGGGACAGGCACAAGTATTGGAAAATCTCCAGGTTTTTGTTCAAGCTGCAAACCTTCGCGATGAGGCCCTGGACCATACCTTATTTCACGGACCCCCGGGACTGGGTAAAACTACCCTAGCACACATACTGGCCAATGAACTGGAAGTAAATATTCGTGTTACCTCGGGACCGGTACTTGATAAACCCGGTGATCTCGCTGGTCTGCTTACCAATTTGGATGAGCGGGACGTGCTGTTCATCGATGAGATCCATAGATTGAGTCCAGTGGTTGAGGAATATCTTTACTCGGCCATGGAAGATTATAAGATCGATATAATGATAGAATCTGGTCCCAACGCACGTACAGTTCAGATCAACCTTGCACCTTTTACCCTGGTTGGAGCAACAACTCGTTCCGGTTTGCTAACAGCACCTATGCGAGCTCGATTTGGGATATCTTCCAGATTGAATTACTACACCACGGAACTTCTCACTACCATTGTTCAACGCAGTGCAGGAATTTTGAACATGAATATATCTATGGAAGCTGCCATTGAGATCGCGGGCAGAAGCAGGGGAACTCCTCGAATCGCGAATGCCCTTTTAAGGCGAGTTCGGGATTTTGCACAGATAAAAGGCGATGGAAATATCGATATCGCAATTTCAAAGTACGCCCTGGAGCAGCTCCATGTGGATGCACACGGGTTGGATGAGATGGACAATAAGATCCTCTTGACCATCATTGAAAAGTTTAAGGGTGGCCCTGTTGGAATTACGACCCTGGCGACTGCTGTTTCCGAAAGTAGTGAGACCATTGAAGAGGTGTATGAGCCTTTCCTTATACAGCAGGGCTTTATCATGAGAACACCACGCGGGCGAGAAGTTACGGCCGCTGCCTACGAGCATTTAGGTAAGTCCCAAGGTCCTTCTCAGGGAGGATTGTTTTAATGTCTGGTGGCAAGAAATATAACTATCCCGAATCTCTTCCATTACTAAAATTCTTCTGGCATGCTGAAGCGATTAGAAAGAATCCAATCCCCTTCCATCGTCAGTTTTTCAATCGCTATGGAGACACTTTTTCAGTTCGATTGGGCAGAAAGAAATGGCTAATGCTCTCCCGGGATAAAGAAGTCGTGGAACACATTCTTCGAAAGAATCACAAAAACTACTACAAGTCCAAGATTCAAACCAACTTCCTATCCAAATACCTTGGACATGGATTATTGACCATCAATGGTGAATATTGGTTACAGCAGCGAAGGCTTATCCAACCGGCTTTTCATAAAGAGAAAATGGCACAACTCGTATCGCTCATGCAAGAGACCATCGAAAAGGAGTTGTCGAACCTTCCAATCGAAAAGGAAGTCGATGTTTTTCCTATCATGAACCGACTAGCATTCAAGGTTGTTGCCACCTCGCTTTTCAACGTCTCTGCTTCAGAAGAAACACTAGCACGATTACAGTATATTATACAGGAAGTGCAGGAATTTTTGGTCAAAGAAGTACGGTTACCTCATAAAGGATGGTGGTTTCGGTTGAGCGGACAAGTAAAAAAGCATTTAGCACTTTCCGAAGAAAGTCGGACCATACTACAGGAGATCATAGAAGAACGCAGACGTTCTCGGGAAACCCACAACGATCTGCTGGACATGCTATTGGCTACGCGATACGAGGATACCGGGGAACCTATGACCGATAAGCAATTAATCGATGAGATCACCATCTTGTTCGTCGCTGGACATGAGACCACCGCAAATGCACTCTCGTTTACCAGTTGGCTGCTGGCCAGGCACCCTGAAGTGCAACAGGAGGTCTTCAGTGAGATCGATAAGGTGAACCATGAGAATAATACTCTCATCAATCATATAGGTAAATTGCAATATACCAAATCAGTTATTGATGAGTCCATGCGGCTATATCCCCCGGCATGGATCACCGATCGTGAGAACCTGGTTGACGACGATCTTGCCGGTTTTCATATTCGGAAGGATACCTTGGTAGGGATCTCATTTTATGAGCTTCACCGCCACCCGGATTATTGGGACCAGCCTAATGAATTTATACCGGAACGATTCCTGGGAGAGGCCAAGAAAAAAACCACCGGCCATTACTATCCCTTTGGAGCGGGCCCGCGAATGTGCATTGGAATGGGATTTGCTATTTATGAGCTGGTGCTGGCAATCTCCTACCTTGTAAACAACTACGAGTTGTCCACATCTGTTAGGCAGGTTGAAATGAACCCACTTATTACCTTAAAACCAGTGTCGGCCCAACTTAGCTTCAGGCGCAGATGAATTATTTATTTATAATTCGGTATCAATAGGTTCGTAAAGTTTTCCAATCTTCGCAGTACAGAAATGCATGTATGAATAAACAGTCGATCTCCTCATTGCTACGGAAGCTGCGCATTCTTCATCTGGCAGATAGAATTCGATTTTACCTTCAGAAAGCAAAGAATAGCAAAGTGAATAAGGCGTTCAGAAAAAATTTTCCTGAAGTCAAACTACCACCCGATTACCTCATCTATGAGTCTTTTCAGCTCAACTATCACAAATACTATGTTGAAAGCCGTGAAAGCGCCCGGAATCTGATCGCACTATTTCAAAAACACATAGATCTTAATGACAAGAAGATACTGGATTGGGGCTGTGGCCCAGGCAGGATGATTCGTCATTTTCCGGATTTGGTTGGCAACGGATGTGAATATTATGGCACCGATTATAATCCTCGATCCATTGACTGG
>JABDNM010000183.1 GCA_013043825.1 Flavobacteriaceae bacterium | reverse complement strand
GCGTTCACATGCTGTTTGATAATTTTCCGGGCCGTATGATATGCGTGGGTCATTGCCGTACCGCTTACCGTAGTTTCGGTATGGGTATTGGCTACAAACGGACCAAATTCGTTGATCATTTTTTCCTCTATAGGACGATACAGACGACCGCTCGCCGTCCAGTCGGTATAGACGATCCGTTTTAGCCCATAGGGCGATTGAAAGGACTGGTCGATCCCTAAGATCTGACTTCGGAACTTCTTGAAGTAGGATTCTAAATTCTCTACCTTATTGATAGGGTTTACAGGCATTTACGAACTTTTTTGCTCGTCGTAAAAGTACGAATTTAAAGCTTTGCAATCGCTTTAATCTCTGAAATGAACTCTTGTGCCAGTTTATCTGCCTTCTCCTGGGATTTGGCTTCGGCATAAATTCGAATGATGGGTTCAGTGTTCGATTTCCGAAGGTGTACCCAATTTTCAGGAAAATCGATCTTTACACCGTCTATGGTATTGATTTCTTCCGAACTATATTGCTTTTCGATAGCCTTCAAAACAGCATCCACGTCCAATTCTGGTGTGAGTTGGATCTTTTGTTTACTGAAGAAATAACTGGGGTATTCGCGACGTAATTCACTTACCGCCCCATTTCGCTGCGCCAGGTGGCTTAAAAATAAGGCGATCCCAACCAAACTATCCCTTCCGTAGTGCAATTCAGGATAAATTATTCCACCGTTCCCTTCTCCCCCAATGATAGCATTGGTTTCCTTCATCATGGCAACTACATTTACTTCCCCAACTGCGCTTGCAGTATAAGACCCACCGTATTTTTCGGTGATATCCCGCAAAGCACGCGAGGACGACATGTTGGAGACGGTGTTTCCTTTTTGCTGGCTCAGCACATAATCTGCTACGGCGACCAATGTATATTCCTCCCCGAACATCGCTCCCTTCTCATCCACAAAGGCCAGTCGATCCACATCCGGATCGACCACTATACCAAAATCGGCTTTTTCCTCTACGACGGCTTTCATGAGGTCGGTTAAATGCTCCTTCAAAGGCTCCGGGTTATGAGGAAATTCACCATTTGGTGTACAATACAATTTTACACTTTGTACACCAAGCGCATCCAGCAACAGTGGTACAGCAATGCCTCCGGTAGAATTCACCCCATCGACCACCACCTTAAATCCCGCCTTTTTTATAGCTGCCACATCTACGAGTGGTAATTCAAGAATTTCGTCGATGTGCATGTCGATATAAGCATCGTTTCGATGGATGCTTCCCAGGGAATCGACTTCCGAAAAGGAAATATCACCCGAATCGGCAAGATCCAGGATTTTCCGACCGGCATCGGCACTTAAAAATTCACCAGCGCTATTGAGTAGTTTTAGGGCATTCCATTGTTTCGGATTATGACTAGCTGTTAGGATGATCCCTCCGTCTGCATGTTCCATGGTCACAGCCATTTCTACGGTAGGCGTTGTTGATAGTCCCAGGTCGACCACGTCAATCCCCATTCCTGTTAGGGTATTCATCACGAGTTGCTGAATCATCTTTCCGGAAATTCGTGCATCTCTCCCAACGACAACGCGATAGCGTTTCTTCTCGCGTTGTAATTTAACCCAGGCTCCATAGGCAGCGGCGTATTTCACAGCGTCTATGGGTGTGAGATTCTCTCCTTGAATTCCTCCAATGGTCCCTCGAATACCTGAAATAGATTTGATCAATGTCATGCGTCGAATTTTACGCAAAGATACTTTTTATGAACACATTTATAACTCCCAATTTTGTAAATTGTCGCGAATGAATTTTCTCGCACATATCTATCTGTCCGGCGATGATGAAGGGATCACCTTAGGTAATTTTATCGCCGACGGGATCAAGGGAAAGAGGTATCAAAAATACCCAACACAGATCAAAAAAGGAATTCTTCTGCACAGAGCCATCGACACGTATACCGATAGCCATCCCATCGTAAAACAAAGCACCAGGCGACTTCATAAAAACTATGGTCATTACAGCGGGGTTATCGTTGATATTTTGTACGACCATTTTTTAGCAAAAAATTGGAAACGCTACCACTCTATGCCCTTAGACATCTATGTGGAGAAATTTTATGAATTGCTACGGAATAATTTTCAAGTCCTGCCAGCAAGGATCCAGCGAATGATGCCATATATGATTAGCGATAACTGGTTGCTAAGCTACGCAACGGTGCCAGGCATAAGTAAGATCCTCAAGCAAATGAATGTTCGAACAAAAGGCGTTTCCGGGATGAATTTTGCCGTGATCGAACTGGAAGAATTTTATGATGATTTTGAGGAAGAATTTACGTTGTATTTTGCTGAATTGATCGAATACTCAAAAAACAAACTCACCCAACTATGAAGTGGAATCTAGTTATCCTGTTGTTATTGCTGGTAGCCTGCAAGGAAAATCAAAGTACGGTACAGGTAAAAGAGCCGGAAGTAGGATTGATCGCCCAGCAAGCCATGGTGGTGTCTGCCCGGGAGGAAGCCTCCAGGATCGGGTCAAATATTATGCAAAAGGGTGGTAATGCCTTTGATGCCATGGTCGCCACCGAAATAGCCCTAGCGCTCACTTACCCGAATGCCGGAAATCTGGGAGGCGGTGGTTTTGTGGTGTACCGAACTCAATTTGGAGAATTGGGGGCATTCGATTACCGGGAAAAAGCCCCCATGAAAGCATATCGGAATATGTACCTAGACGAGGAAGGCAATGTGATCAAGGATAAAAGTGTGATCGGCGGGATGGCCGTTGCTGTTCCGGGTACCATTGCCGGGATCTTTGCAGTACATGCGAAATTGGGATCACTTCCCATGGAAGAATTACTGGAACCCGTGATCGAACTAGCGCGAAAGGGCTATGTAGTGACCGAAAAAGAAGCGGCGATCTGGGAAAAGTTTGGATCTATAATCCTCATCGTCAATGACGAGGAATCCATTTATACCAGAAACTACAAGCCAGGAGATACGATTCGAAATCTCGCCCTGGCGAACACTTTGGAGCGTATTTCGGAGGAAGGTGAATACGATTTCTATCAAGGGGAAACCGCCCGCATTCTAATCGAATTTATCAAATCGAAGGGTGGAATTATCAGTTCCGAGGATCTGAAGGCTTACGAAGCCCTGTTGCGGGAGCCTGTGGTATTCGAATACAAAGACCTGCGACTTATCTCCATGTCACCCCCCTCCAGCGGAGGCATTGTGCTGGCGCAAATGATGAAATCGGTTGAAGGATATCCCCTGAAAAAGTATGGACACAATAGTGTTAAGGCCATCCAATTGCTCACCGA
>JABDNM010000179.1 GCA_013043825.1 Flavobacteriaceae bacterium | reverse complement strand
GAAGAAGGAGCAGACAAAGATCATTTCGTACACATCTCAGGACTTATCGATGAAATTCGTGAGGGAGATGAAGTAGAATTCGAACTTAAAGAAGGAAACAAAGGATTGAACGCAGTAAACGTAAAAGTCCTGTAACATATACTTTATTTTTTTGAAAGACCAAGCCCATCAAAATGATGGGCTTTTTTTATGCATTCATCGAATTAATAATACCCCATATTATGTATTTCAGGTTAATTGTTAAATTCCTATTTTTAAATGAATTAACCAAAGGACCATAGTGGTAATTAGGAAAACGAATATAGGCTTTCGTCTGCATTGGATCATACTCCTTCTATGCGGAACGACATTTGGGCAACTTTATGAAGTTTCACGCTTTGCCGATGACAGCGGCTTGCCATCAAGAATCGTCCATGATGTAACTCAGGATTCATTGGGGTACCTGTGGGTGGCTGGAAATAACGGCCTATATAAATTCGATGGTCAGAAGTTTTATGGTCACTATGCTTCATTGCACGATACTACCGGGCTTCGTGATAACAAAATCAATACTGTCTTGGCCGGAAGGAAAGGACGTGTATGGATTGCAACTCCCAGGGGCTTGCATCTTATGGAAGATGACAAGATCCGGCATATCACATTACAAATTAATTCTACGGAAAACGAGGATCATATTATTTCCTTGTTCGAAGATTCGAAGGGGTATCTCTGGGCAGGAAGTTACGATGGTTTATTCGGCTATGATCCAAATTCAGGCAAGTACACTAAGGTGAAGCTTCCTGAGAATGATCTTGAGCAAAGTAATGCCATTTGGGGAATCAATGAAGATTTTCAGGGTAACATCTGGGTTAGTCGCAGCCGGCAGTCACCAGTAATGGCAGCAGTGGGATCGAATGAATTTCGCGAGATCAAGTTAATCACTGAAGATGGACTTACCCCTGCGCAGATAATTCCATTTAAATATGTGCCTTATGATGAAAATATACTATTGGTGAGCTCGGGAAGTGGTTTGTACCAGGGAATATTGGGAAACGATGGCAACTTACACCTAACTACTTTTACCGACTCCAGTGGAAAGAGGATCGCGTCCGAATATCTGAATAATACCATCGTCGATGGTGAGGGTTTCATTTGGAGTGCCACATGGAAGAACTATTTCACAAAGCACAAATTTGAGGATGGCAACCTTATTCAGCAGGAAGTAAATAGCAAAAATGGGTGGTTTAGTATGTCGGTTTACGCACGTGGTATTTTTGAGGACGCCCAACACAAAATTTGGATTCCGAATTCTAACGGGCTCTATAAACTGAGTGCGAACAGCGGAAAGCTAAATATCTTTCCCCCGCCTCATCAATCAAGTTGCCTCGATAACAAGAGCATCTACGGTATTGCAGAAGATGGAGGTGGAAATCTTTGGATCAATACCCCTACAGATCTATATAGAATTCACAAAGATTATATACTCAAGAAGAAATGTCCCGAGAAGATGTTGCATTTCACGGATGAACAATTCAATTTAGCCAGAGATCTGTTGGTTGACAGCCAGAATCGATTGTGGATAAGCGGTGCTAATGGCTTGAATGTAACCCAATTGGATGCGAATTTCGAGCCGGGCCCTTTTTATCACTTCACGGTGGATGATGGTCTTCCTCACAACTTATGCAACGGGATTTTAGAGATAGACCCCAATACGTTTTGGCTTGGTAATTATAGTCGATTGATAAAAATTACGCTCACAAATGGTGACATCAGAGATCCGAAATTCACATACCTTAACGCAGATCCCGAACGAGATGACGCTCTTGTGAACTCCTTTGTACTTCAATTGGAAACCGATTCGAAGGGAGATCTATGGATTGGAACCTTTTCCGGAGTTAGTAAGTTAATATCGGGAGAGGGTAGTGGTCGTTTCAAAAATTATGTGAGTTCGTTCGGAGATAAAACCCAGCTCAGTAACAATGCCATCAAAAAAATATTCAAGGACAGCAAGGATCGATTATGGATCGGCACCCAAACCGGATTGAATTTGTATCGCCCGGAAAGCGACGATTTCATACAATTCAGTCGAAAAGACGGACTGCCTTCGGAGTACATTCTGGGGATAGCCGAAGATTCTATGGGCTACCTTTGGATCGCAACAACAAACGGGATATTCAAAGGAATTTACAACCAATCCATGCAAAGTTTTGTGCATATTGAATACATCACCAAACGAGATGGACTTGCCGACAATATTACCAACCGTAACGCTTTGTATATCGATAAAGGCGATAATATTTTTATAGGAAGCGCACAAGGTGTAAGTGTAGTCGATAAAAACGGATCAAATACGCTCGCTCGCTCCTATAATTTGGGATTAACTGAACTTAAAAGTACACGTAGAAACCGACAAGGATTTGTCTCTATCAAAGAAAATGTTGAAAACAACGTGATCGATCTGTCGTACCGTGAAAACTCAATCCAACTGAACTACGCGGTATTGGATTTCACAGATCCCTCTTTCAATACGTATCGTCATAAATTTCTTCCGGTGAGTGAGGATTGGGTTGAAACAGGAACAGATTCGCAGCTCAATTATTATAATTTATCTCCGGGAGAATACGAATTAGTACTTGACGGTAGTAATAATCAGGGGATGTGGATGAAAGATCCTATACGCCTTGAGATCCATGTTTCTCCACCATTCTGGAAATCGAATGTTGCACTTGTACTTTACGTTTTATGCGTTTTGGGCTTGATGCGTTTCATTTATGTCATGCGAATTCGGAAGAGAATGAACGAACTGGAACAGGAAACACGCTTCGAAAAGGCATTGGTGCGTGAACGCGAACAATTACGGACTGAAAATGCCGCCGACTTCCACGACGAATTAGGCTCCAAGGTTACCAAAATTTCGATGTTCCTAACGCTGGCTGAACGCACTTTGAAGGAGCACGAAGATCCGTCTTCATGGTTCGGTAAGATGCGAGAGAATATCAAGGATCTTTCGGGGAGCTTTAGAGACCTGCTTTGGGTGATTGATCCTAAGAAAGATACTTTGAGTGATGCCATAGTAAGACTGAAGGATTTTGGTGAAGAACTCTTTGGCAATACCAATACTCATTATACAACCAGTGGTTTTTCTGAAACACTTTCGGAAATCGTACTGGATCCCCAAACCAAGAAACAGGTAGTACTTATTTTCAAAGAGGCAATGCATAACTGCGCTAAATATTCAGCCAGTACTGTTGTAGAACTTAAGGTCGAATCCTCGAATGGTTATTCTTCCATTCAACTTAAGGACAATGGTAAAGGATTTGATGTTCACGAGCGAAGTAAAGGTCGCGGACTTATTAACATGAAAAATCGTTCGGAAAAAATAGGAGGGCAGCTTTCCATCGTTTCTTCGGCCGAGGGTACCATCGTGAGCCTAACTCGGATACCCCATTTGAGCGATACTAAAATTGAATAAAGAGTTGTAAATTAGAGTATTATATCCAAAATGTCATCAAGTATCATCCATATCGCCATCGTTGAGGACGATAATGAAATTCGTCAGACCTTGCAACTCATTGTGGATGGTTCGAGTGGCTTTGCTTGTAAGCATGCCTTCCCCGATGCAGAATCGGCCATTACCTCTATCCCCGATCTTCCTGTTGATGTCGTGCTTATGGATATCGACCTGCCAGGTAAATCGGGTATACAGGCTACACGAGAATTGCGAAGGAAATGCAAAAGTGTTGACTTCATTATGTTAACCGTTCAAAGCGATGATGATTCTATCTTCGAATCCCTTTGTGCGGGTGCATCCGGTTACCTGCTGAAAGATACAAATCCTGCTGAACTTTTAGTACACATCAAGGAAGTGAATGATGGCGGATCTCCTATGAGCAGTCAAATTGCACGACGTATCATCAATTCCTTCAGGATCATAGATAATCCACTTTCCGAACGCGAAACGGAGGTACTCAAATTACTCAGTCAAGGATTCAATTATAAAGACGTGGCTGAAGAAGTTTTTTTAAGCCCTCATACCGTAAAAACACACATCAAGAACATCTATTCCAAACTACACGTGAACAATCGCGCCGAGGCGATCTACAAGGCCATCAAGCAAAAATTGATTTAAGTAGGAATTCCCTTCAGAAAAAATACCCCAAAGGAGCTATTGTCACAACTACTTCATTGTGAGACATTTGCAGGGTATGAATCCAATTAAATTTTATAATATGAAAACATTAAAACTAGTTAAGCGGTTAGCATTAGTTTGCTTTTTATTTATGTTCGCGACCGGCTACGGTCAGGACGCAGGTGCAATTTTTAAAAAAAAGGTTAAAAAAAGATCCAAGCAAAACATTGAAAAGACAATTGACAAAGGGCTCGATGCAGTTGAAGGATCAGTCGGCACAAAAACATCCGAAGAAAAACAAGAGGACGGTAGTATCATTGTAGTAACCCGAGACGAAACAGGAATGAATGTTCCGGTTCCCGGATTTATAGATCCTGGGACTGCTGTATTTGTCGATGACTTCAATACAGAAAGACCAAGTGAGTTTCCATCGAGATGGACCTTACTCAAAGGAACCCTGCAAAATTCACAGGTAGTTGCTTTAGGTAAAAAAGAAGGTGTTGTTCAATTTATTACGAGCAGTAGATTCAAACCTACCTTTAAGAATGACAACTACTTAGGAGATTCGTTTAAAATAGAGGTACAGTGTTATTTCCATAAAAAAGGAAATGAATCGTATACCTTAAACTTACAGAATAAAGATAAAAAACATAGTAACTATCAAATTACCATTCGTGGAGACGGAATTGTTCCTGCAGGATCAAGTTCTCAATATGCGCGATTTCCACATAAGCTGCCAGTAGGATGGCGTACAGTACAATTATCTTTCAACCAAGGTGTGTTAAAAGTGTTTTACGAAGGCTATCAGTTAATTAATATTCCGAAACTCAATAAGGGTGAAGATCGAGACTTAACCGAATTTTCCCACTTGGAAGTGAGTGCTTTATCGCATGGCTCTGGTGAGTTCGATTCCATGATTAATTATATTTCAATTGCTCATCACGGATTACCGCTTTATAAAAAGCTAATGGAAGAAGGCCGCTTGGTCATGAACAACATTAACTTCGAGGTAAATTCGTATACACTTACGAGTAATTCGTACGTGGTATTGGATGGAATTGTCACCATGCTCACCGATCATCCCGATTTATCTATTCAAATTCACGGGCATACGGATGCAAATGGAACCAACGAGTTCAATCAAACCCTATCTGAAAAGCGGGCAGCAGCGGTACTGAACTACCTTACCCAACATGGAGTTGCCACCAGCAGGCTAAGCAGCATGGGCTATGGAGAAGAAAAGCCGATAGACCTTGCCAATAATGAAGCGGCCTGGGCCAAGAACCGACGAGTCGAACTTGTCATGAATTAATATAAATACGGTGAATGGGGCTTCGGCCCCATTTTTAACTTAAATTCCTCTTATATGAAGACGCAATTATATATCCTAGTGTTGATACTAATCGTAAGTTCAACATTTACTGCAAAGTCCTCCGCTCAATCATACCCCTTTCCAAATCGGCAGTTGGTACAGACATTACTTGATGAGCTAGCCGACTGCAAGAAAACGAAAACAGAGACGGAAACCAGGATCGCCTTTATGGAAAGCAATCCGGGTAATTACACACTGGCACAGTATTTATCGGCCAAAGAGTTCCTGAAGGATTTAAAAAACTGTATTAAGTCCAATCGCGCTCAATTAGAGCGTTTAAGAAAGGATTATCCTGAATGGTTCAATAGCCCAAGTGCCTTCACCGATTTACGACTAAGCCCGCCAAGACTTCGCAATCCACCTGAAATGGAAGATGCCATTCGGGAATTGCAGGAGGCTCTGGATGACATGACAAATCGCTTTGCCGACTTGGTCCAGCCGGAACACTAATTCCTTTAGCGGAAATAATCTAGTATCCCCCTGTAACAGGGGGATTCTTTTTTCGACCTATGGTTAAAACTCAGTAGCACAATGTTCGTATTTCAGTATCAAATGAGTTTCCTAAAAGCCGAATGGCGAAAATTGATCCTTGTAAATTATGTGGTGGATCCAAAAATCCTCGAGCCGTATATTCCGAATGACACGCAGTTAGATCTCTGGCAGGACAAATGTTATGTAAGTCTTGTAGGATTCATGTTCCAGAATACGAAATTGCTGGGAGTGAAAGTTCCCGGGCATGTTAACTTCGAGGAAGTTAACCTTCGATTTTACGTGAAACGGAAGGTAGGTAATGAATGGAGACGCGGAGTCGTATTTATTAAGGAATTGGTTCCCAAGTGGGCGCTGAGCTTTGTGGCGAATACGGTCTATGGCGAATCCTATGAAACAGTCCCCATGTCGCACGAATGGAAAAGGAGCGGAGATGTCATGGAAATTTCTTATGGCTGGAAAAAAGATAGCTGGGATCAATTTTTAAAAGTAACTGCAAATGCCCATGCCATTCCCATCGAGTTTGGATCTGAAGCAGAATTCATCACTGAACACTACTGGGGTTATGCCAGGCAGTCAGCTACGAAAACCAATGAATATGAAGTTACCCACCCCAAATGGGATCAATATGCAGTGAATGACTACGAACTGGCCGTAGATTTTAAACTGAATTATGGGGATGAATTCGAATTTATGAATTCCCTGAAACCGGAATCTGTACTACTTGCAGAAGGTTCCGAAATAACTGTTGAATCCAAAAAAGGACTACGGTAGCGGGTTTCCTCCACCTTCATCAGGAAAGACAATACTTTCGTAAGCTCCTGCGTCCGGATTATTTAGATCCCGAGTCACCCCATTGAGGTCTACCGGCGGTGGCACTCCTCCTAATCCAACCCCCTCGGCGCCAGATTCTCCCTGCTTGATATTGAAATTGTTCAATTCTGTATTCTGAAAGATTGGATCCAGGTTTAACGGGCTGTTGGTATACAATGCGGGATTTGCAAAATTGTAATTAGGGAGTCCGTCGAATTCGTTGTTTGGATCTTCAAACTTGATGAGGGTATTCGTAAAGTTGAAGTTGAATTGCAGTGACGTGTTTTCAGATTGAAGGAAGCCTAATTCCCGCTGCTCGTTTCCGTATATAAGGCAGTTGGTAAAATTCGCTGCAACAAGGTCGGCTTCTGCAACGTCCGGGATGATATTATCGATCGAAACCGCTGGGAATGATCGGAAGCTGTTAGTCCAGTAATTGGCGAACGTACAATGGTTAAAATTGTACTCACCGCCCAGTGAAAGTGCTAGTGAAGATTGTCCGCTGTTATTGATCACTATATTTTCGCCGTAGACAATCCCGGTTCTTGCCAGCAATCCCACATTGGAACTGTTGTAGATCTGAGAATTTCGGATGTCGAGGGTAAGGTCTCCATCGTTGCTATCCATGAGAATTCCCACTACAGCATTTTTTATTGTCGTATAATTAAAGCTGTTGTCCGTACTGCCTGCAGTAAGCCAAATAGTTCCCCATTGCCCCGGCACGTCAGAGAATTCAGGCTCAAGGCGATCTCCCTCAAATATGATCTCATTCTCCAATAGCTCAGGATCGGTACTTGCTGTGCCCATTGCTGAAATAGAAGCGTTACTCGCCACTAAGATTCCACTATTATCATGGAAATGTACTCTGGCACCGGCATCAACAGTAAGTGTTTCCCCAGAGGGAACCGCCGCGTACCCATAGATCACATACGGTTTTTCATTACTAAAAGTGAGCTCGTCCTGTTCCAGTATGAATCCTTCTATGAGGATCTCATTACCTTCCTCATCCAGCCCCAAACTTATAGTGCCCACCATGCCATTGGCATCCAGATCTGGGAAGAGGAAGATGGCATCCTGGATAAGCGTTACCAGTTCTACCTTTTGTTCATTGGCACCTGAATCAAACAAGATCTGGTCTACGTATAAAAATCGATTGTCGGTGGTTTGACTATTGATATCTACCGTGGTCTCCACGAAAACGAAAATGCTATCCTTAGCCAGAATCTCTACATTTGAAAACATTTTTCCGGCTACTCCGTCCACATTTAGGCGGTAGTTGGAATCTTCACCGTCACCCAATCGAACGTTGGGGATATTGATATCCTCGTCGCTACGGTTGTATACTTTGAATTGATAAGTGCTTGAACCAATGTTGCTGAAAACCGTGTCCAGGAAGATGGTATCCTGAGAAAACTCCAAATTTCCGGTACTTTGAACAGTTTCAAAGTCATTCCGACAAGAGCTCCATAACACGAGACCGCAAAATACGATCAGGACGTAGAAATACTTCATGCAAGTTAAATTTCAGTAAAAATATAACTTTTTATGAAGCTTATTATTGTAGGGCTTGCAAAGTTTGACGGGAAGTAAGAGGATCTCCAAAGGTAGTAGGGAGGCAGCAGTTAAGTATCCCTCCAAATACGTATCAAAATGTAACTGCTGCCAACCGATGTTCCCGGCAATGGGACTACCCACATTTAATACATCAAATGAATCATTTTTACACTTAAAATAAAAGGGCTATTGAGGGAAACGGTCTTTTTATCGAGGGAAGCATGTTTATTTAAAAGGCATCATTTAGAAATCACCCTTACTTTGAATAGCTTGTCCCAATTTTTTCCAGTAATATAGAGAATCCCGGGCTCACCTTTATAAGCTACACCATTCAACACATCCAGTTCACTGTGCTGGGTTACTTGATCTTTTAGCCCTTTAAAGTCGATCACCCCTTCCACTGCACCGTTTTCGGGATTAACAATTGCGACGGCATCTTTTTGATAGATATTGGCGTAGATCTTTCCATCCACCCATTCCAGCTCGTTCACTCTTGGGATCTTGCTGCTGTGGGTGTACAGCTCAATATAACCCTGTTCTGCGAGGGTATTGGGGTCGAGTGTCCAAATCTTTTCGGTTCCATCGCTTTTGTAGATTACAGCTCCATCGTTGCAGAGTCCCCAGCCCTCCGCACTTTTATTGAAAACGAAAGTTCCCTTTTTTTCTAAGGTAGCCTTATCATAAATAAAACCTGTTTTCGATTGCCAGGTTAATTGGTAGATCTTGTCATTAAGAATGGTAAGGCCTTCACCAAAAAACTGGTCGGCCAATTGAACTTTTTTCAGTACTTCCCCAGTTTTATAGTTTGTTTTTCGCAGTGATGACTTTTTTCGCTGTCCGGTGCTTTCATAGAGCGTATCTCCATCAAATTCCAAGCCCTGGGTGTAAGCATTGCGGTCGTGCGGATAAGACTCCACTATCTCATAGGTATATAATTTAGGAGTTTCGGTAGCTGTTATCGTAAAGGTTTTGTAGATCGTATAGGTGTCGTCATCACTTAAAATTTTGGCTTCCAACTTTCGAATGCCCATCTTCAGATCCTTCAACTGGATCTTATTTGAGGCGCCACTTTGGCTCGTTAAAAGGGCAATTCCATCGATACTATATTCTATTTTCTGAATTTCGCTATTCTTTTTATTCTGTATTGAGAGTGCGAGTTCGTCTTCAACCTTAAAAGATTTCTTGCTTTCTTCAAATTGAATAGCAAATAATTCGTTGGAGTTCTTCCCATCATTTCCGCAAGAAATAGCGAATAAAACCAGGAAAATTAGGCCAAATATCTTGGGGTGATTCATGTGCAATACCAATTTTTGACGAAGATAATCAATATTAATTGCGCGTTAAAATGCTTGTTATAACTTTAATTTGCTTGTATATTTGCATTGGCAAGTCCTACACAACCAGCTCCTGTTGAATCCCCCAGGGCGGGAACGCAGCAAGGGTAGACGGTCGTAGCGGTGTGATGTAGGTAGCTTGCCATTTTTTATGGAATAAAGTCAGCTAAAATTCTTCTCTGGCTTGGAATACTAACCACAACTTATCATCTTTGTCCTTCACTAGTCAACTATGCCAAAGGTTGTTTTGATCACAGGAGGGTCTTCCGGAATTGGGAAAGCCATCGGAGAATATCTCCATAGCCGTAATTACAGGGTGTTTGGCACCAGTCGTAATCCAGATGCCTATTTGGATAGTTCTCTTTTTCCACTTCTAAAACTTGAGGTGAGTGATCAGAATTCTATTGAAACTGCCATCTACCAACTTCTAGAGCAAGAAAAACGCATCGATGTACTCCTCAATAATGCCGGGGTAGGAATTACCGGTCCGGTAGAAGAAACTCCTTCCGAAGAGATCAGGAAAGCGTTCGAGATCAATTTTTATGGACCGTTGCATGTCATAAAAGCCGTGTTGCCACAAATGAGAAAACAGGGCAGTGGCCATATTATCAATGTAACGTCCATCGCAGGGTATATGGGACTTCCGTACAGGGGTATTTATAGTGCTACAAAGGGCGCCCTCGAATTGATTACCGAGGCATACCGCATGGAAATAAAGCAATTTGGTGTTCAAATGACCAACATAGCTCCAGGTGATTTTGCCACGAATATAGCCAATGGCCGGTATCATGTTCCCGCCACTCAAGGCTCGCCTTATGAGGGAGCCTATGGTGACACCCTAAAGATGATGAACGAGCACGTAAACGCCGGGAGTGACCCTATGCAAATGGCCATAGCCGTGAAGAAGATCATCGAGAACCCACACCCGAAGATCCACTATAAGGTGGGAGCTTTTTTGCAAAAATTCTCGATCGTACTAAAGCGTATTCTTCCCGATAAGGTTTATGAACGCATGTTGATGAAACATTATAGGTTGAAGTGATCGACCCACAAACCGAATCTCGTTTATTAACATTTGAATTGTAAAATTATCCTGCCTAAACTTTTCGTCATCCATTCAGTTACGTACTTTTGCCACACATAATTTGAAATAAATTCCCTATGAAATTTTTTATCGATACTGCTAACCTGGATCAAATCCGTGAAGCTCAGGCACTGGGTGTGTTGGATGGGGTTACTACCAATCCATCACTGATGGCCAAAGAGGGGATTACAGGAAGGAATAACATCCTGAAGCACTATGTGGATATTTGTACTATCGTGGATGGAGATGTTTCTGCGGAAGTGATCGCCACCACCTTTGATGAGATCATAAAAGAAGGGCAGGAGCTTTCTGAGTTGCATGAACAAATTGTTGTAAAAGTTCCAATGATCAAAGATGGAGTAAAAGCATTGAAATATTTCTACGATACAGGGATTCGAACCAACTGCACCCTCGTATTCTCTGCAGGGCAGGCACTATTGGCAGCCAAAGCCGGAGCCACCTATGTTTCGCCATTTATTGGGAGATTGGACGATATCTCTACAGATGGTCTGAATTTGATTGCGGAGATTCGGCATATTTATGACAACTACGGATTTGAGACTCAAATACTGGCAGCTTCAATTCGTCACACCATGCATGTGATCGATTGTGCAAAGCTAGGAGCCGATGTGATGACTGGACCTCTGTCGTCTATTGAAGGATTATTAAAACATCCACTTACTGATATAGGTCTGGAGAAGTTCCTGGCCGATTACAAAAAAGGAAATTAGAAAAAGCCTCGGAATCCCGAGGCTTTTTTTAATTTTTTAGATTGCGTTGACTTATTTATTGAGAAAACCCAGCAATTCTCTTTCGATCGAAATATCAAACAAATTGGTATTTCCATTCAAAATTATTCCATCAGCGTCCACGATCATAGCTTTATTCATCGAATCGATCACCAGCTTCATTTCGGCATCTTCAAAATTTTCCATTTGGTATTCGGAATTAGCATCGTAGCCAGAATTCTTGACAACCTTCAGCCATTTTTTAAAATGATCATCCAGGTTGATCCCAATAAAACTATACTCCGGGTATTTCGATTTCAACTCACTGGCACGCGTATGAATGTTCTTATAGTGTTTGATCGATTTACTCGACCAGAAATAGATCACGGAAGGCCGGTTGATGGCACTGTGAAGATCTTTGACCGTATTCTCGGCTGTGAGTAATTTGATATTCGGAATGGTATGACCGGGTGTTAGGTTTATGGTAGCTTCTGCCAGGTAGGCCACTTCCTTATGATCTACCATGCTGGTGTTTAGAGCGAGGAATCGATCCAGTAATTTGCGTTCGTCCTTTTCGTTTTTGGCGTGAAGGAAATAGCGTGTGGCCGCAGAACGCAGTAGTCTGTTCTTCAAAGAATCATTGGTGATGAGACTATCGATTAAATGGATTTTGTGATAATTGTGTTTATAAGAATTTCGATCGTAAGGACTGGAATCTTTGTATTTTTCAAACGCTAGATTATCCAGGTAAAAACTCAAGAATCGATAATAGGGGTAATAACTTCGAAGATTCTCATTACCCATATCTATTTGCTTCCGGTGGTTGAAAAAATGCTCCGGAATGTTCAGGTCCTCGTTGTAAACCTTTTTTCTGGCATTGGCCGATAAGTAGAGTTCCTTTTTTGAATAAATATCGAAGTTTAAAGAAGCTTTGGCTACTTCTTCAAATTGTTTAGAAACTCGTCGGTTCTCCTTAAAATTGGTATAAAGCATATTTCGGTAGCTCATGAGAGAATCCATTCGCGTCTCAAAGTCTGCCGGTGAAAGCAAGTACATCTCTGGCATGGATTCATTTTCCTTTTCGTTCAACAGAAAGAGATCCATCATAAAATTGTTGCGGTCGGCGCCTGTACCTGTATACGATAAGGACTCATCGAACTCCACGGTGTTCACACGTAGCATGATACTGTCGCCAGGCTCTATAAATACAGCCTGGTATTCATTATGACTGAAGAAATAAATTCCGGGCTCCACACCCTCCAAACGGTACATGAAGAAGTTATTCTCATCCAAAGGCACAGTGTCTATAGTCTTATGGCTTTGGTAAATAACAACGTGATCCCTCTGTGGATTAACGATCTCTCCACCAATCCAGGCGCTTCCGCAGGCATTGTTGGATGAATTATCGCAGGAAACAAAGAAAATACAGGCTAATACGGGGAATAGTATTGTTCTTATCGTACTCAAGGGTTTTAGATTCTTACACAAAAATAGCAGTCCTCACAGCGCCAACCTGTTAATTACAAGTTAAAAGATACCCAAATTGGACCAAAAGAAAAGAACAAGTCAATGGTAATGGGAGATCACGAATTGCTGACCTTCAGGGAATCACACCATCGATTTTTTTAATTCGTATTGAATCTATTTCCTAAATCCCACTTTATTAGCTACTTTTGCGCCAAATTTTAATACCCAAAAAAATAGCTATGCTTTCAGTATCCAATTTATCCGTTCAGTTTGGTAAACGCATTTTGTTCGACGAAGTGAACACCCAATTCGTTCAAGGGAATTGTTACGGAATTATAGGCGCCAATGGTGCTGGAAAATCGACCTTCCTCAAGATCCTCGCTGGGAAGAAGGACCCTACCTCGGGACAAGTTCATCTTGAGAAAGGAAAACGTATGTCCGTGCTGGAGCAGGATCACAGTGCTTACGATGCTTACCCTGTTCTGGAAACTGTGGTTCGAGGTAACAAGGAACTATTCGAAATAAAATCTGAGATCGATGCACTATATGCCGATTATTCCGACGAGAATGCGGAGAAGATTGGAGAGCTGCAGGTTGCCTTTGAAGAGATGAACGGTTGGAATGCCGATAGCGATGCCGCTGCATTGCTTTCCAATCTGGGAATTCCTGAGACATTGCATTATTCGATGATGAGCGACCTGGACGGGAAGCAGAAGGTACGAGTCCTGCTGGCTCAGGCCTTATTTGGTAATCCCGATGTACTGGTCATGGATGAGCCTACCAACGACCTGGATTACGAAACCATTTCCTGGTTGGAGAATTTTCTGGCGAATTATGATAATTGTGTGATCGTTGTTTCACACGACAGGCACTTCCTGGATGCGGTTTGTACTCACATTAGCGATATCGACTTCGGAAAGATCAACCACTACAGTGGAAATTATACTTTTTGGTACGAGAGTAGTCAGCTGGCAGCTCGTCAGCGCGCTCAACAAAATAAAAAGGCAGAAGAAAAGAAGAAGGAGTTGGAAGAATTCATTCGACGTTTCTCCGCCAATGTGGCTAAGTCTAAGCAGGCAACGAGCAGGAAGAAGATGATCGAAAAGTTGAATGTAGCCGACATCAAGCCATCGAGCCGTCGCTATCCGGCCATTATTTTTGAAAGAGAACGGGAGGCTGGGGATCAAATTCTCAACGTGGAAGGACTCTCTAGCTCGATGGAGGGAGAGGTCTTGTTCAGTAATGTGGATATGAATCTCACTAAAGGAGATAAAGTAGTCTTGTTTTCAAGGGATTCTCGAGCCACAACGGCGTTCTACGAGATCATCAACGGAAACCTGAAGGCAGACTCCGGAAAATACCAATGGGGCGTTACGACCAACCAAAGTTATTTGCCCTTGGATAACAGTGATTTCTTTAAAAATCAAATGTCCCTGGTTGACTGGCTTCGACAGTGGGCACAAACCGAAGAGGAACGTGAGGAGGTTTATATTCGTGGATTCCTGGGAAAGATGTTGTTCAGTGGGGAAGAGGCGTTAAAGCAATCCAATGTTCTCTCCGGTGGTGAAAAAGTTCGGTGTATGTTAAGCCGAATGATGATGATGCGTGCCAATGTGATCATGTTGGATGAACCTACCAATCACCTGGATCTTGAATCAATTACAGCTTTCAATAATTCGTTGAAAAATTTTAAAGGAACTGTGATTTTCACAACCCACGATCACGAATTTGCCCAAACTGTTGGTACAAGGATCGTCGAATTAACTCCGGGAGGAATCATCGATCGCTATATGACCTTCGACGAGTACATGAACGATGCCAGGATCAAAGAGCTTCGAGAGAAGATGTACTCGGTAACGGTTTAATAAATCGACCGTATTTCTGAATCGAACATCTTACTTTGTTTTCCTAGCCATTATAATACTTGCTATTCCAGATTGCCGAATTGAAATTCTTTCCTTTGGCAAAACCGTAGAACAGGACGATACCTCCAACCGCTTTAAACATGAAGAGGAACATGAGCAGGTATTCCTGGTTGCTCACTGCACCCTTGGTGAAGGCTTGCATAGGCGTAAGGGCAGTTAATAATACACTAAGCATAAAGATGGTGAAGACAAGGTTCTCGAAATTCTTGTAGGGCCACATCAGCAGCTTTCGGAATGGATGCAGATCATTCCCCCATTTATGGATCAAATAGAAATAGTCGTTTCCTAACGACGCGAATAACAAAGGATCGTCCGCATTTTCCAGTTTCAATAATTTAGCCGGAGCCATTATCTTCATCTTAGTGAGCGAAGTATCATGTTCTTTCTCGATCCTTCTGATCTTCGAAATGGCTTCCTCGGGGATTTCACCTTTGAAATAGCTGGAATCCAAAAAACGAAGTCGGTAATCTACACACATTTTCCGGATATCGTTCAAATGAAAGATCGCCTCACCGTTCAGGAGTTCAAGTTTCAGGGAAGCATTTGTATGGTCTCCCGAGTTACTCAGCCTGGTTTTAATACCAGCTCGTTCCAGCTCGTTCTTGCGGAGGACCTGATGTACCTCGGTAAGGATGTGAGAACCGGAGAGACGCCTGTTCCGTACTTCGATAAGACGTTCCTGAATATTGGTTTTAATGAACATGGTTCAATTTTGTTATAAAAATAAACACTGATCGCCTTCCAAACAATATTTTAACAATCTATTGGATTATCTCAATTGAGCGCCGAAATCCTTTTCAAAACGTTGCTGTAATTTCCCCATAATCTTATCGATTTGTATATCGGTCAATGTTTTGCGATCATCCTGAAGTGTAAAACTCAACGCGTAACTTTTCTTTCCTTTCGGAAGCTTCTTTCCGGTGTAAACATCGAACAGCGAAACCTCTTTAAGCAATTTCTTTTCTGTTTGCAGAGCGGCTCGTTTAAGTGAATCGAAAGTAACTTCCTGGTCTAGTAGCAATGCGAAGTCTCTTTTCACTTTCGGAAATTTAGGGATGGGTTTCATCTGGAGATCTTCTCTTGGAATCTCTTCCAAGATAGCATCCCATTTAAAATCGGCATAAAGTACCTGGACCTGTATATCAAACGCTTTGATGATCTTTTTTGCGACCACTCCATATTCGGCCAGTACCTTTTTTCCTTTACTAAGCTGAATTCCCTCAGAAAATAAGTCGTTTTGAAGTCCTTTTTCAGAAACGTCACTTACCCCCAGTCTGTCGAA
>JABDNM010000167.1 GCA_013043825.1 Flavobacteriaceae bacterium | reverse complement strand
GCGTAAAACAGAGGCCTTAAAGCGTCTTCAGGTTGTGGAAGCACTTCGTGACGCGAACAAGAACCGTGAGAATCGTCCAGAATGGATGATCATGAAGGTAGTACCGGTAAATCCGCCGGAATTACGTCCGTTGGTCCCACTTGATGGTGGTCGTTTTGCAACGTCAGATCTGAACGATTTATACCGTCGTGTTATTATTAGAAACAATCGTTTGAAGCGATTAATGGAGATCAAAGCTCCCGAAGTTATACTTCGAAACGAAAAACGTATGCTTCAGGAATCTGTAGATTCGTTATTCGATAATACACGTAAATCTTCAGCAGTTAAAACCGACAGCAACCGTCCGTTGAAATCACTCTCCGATTCATTGAAGGGTAAACAAGGACGTTTCCGCCAGAACTTACTTGGTAAGCGTGTGGATTATTCCGCGCGTTCTGTAATTGTTGTAGGTCCTGAATTGAAATTATACGAATGTGGTCTTCCGAAAGATATGGCCGCTGAACTTTACAAACCTTTTGTGATCCGTAAACTGATTGAAAGAGGAATTGTAAAAACAGTGAAGTCTGCCAAGAAGATTATCGACAAAAAAGAACCTGTTGTTTGGGACATTCTTGAAAATGTACTGAAAGGACATCCGGTGCTATTAAACCGGGCCCCAACACTTCACAGGTTAGGTATACAAGCATTCCAGCCGAAACTTATTGAAGGAAAAGCAATCCAGTTACACCCGTTAGTATGTACGGCATTTAATGCCGATTTCGATGGTGACCAGATGGCGGTACACCTTCCTTTGGGACCTGAGGCCATTTTGGAATCTCAGTTACTGATGTTGGCTTCTCACAATATCTTGAACCCTGCGAATGGATCACCGGTAGCGGTGCCATCTCAGGATATGGTATTAGGTCTTTATTATATGACCAAGTTGAGAAAGTCTACCGATAAAGTAAAAGTGTTAGGGGAAGGACTTACGTTCTATTCGCCTGAAGAGGCATTCATTGCTTATAACGAGAAAAAAGTAGACCTGAACGCCGAGATCAAGGTAAGAACCAAAGATTTCAACGAAGAAGGAGAGCTAGTGAATCAGATCATTACCACCACGATTGGTAGAGTGATCTTTAATGATAAGGTACCGGAAGAAGCTGGATATGTCAACGAGGTATTGACTAAAAAGTCACTTCGTGATATTATAGGTAAGATCCTGAAGGTTACAAGTGTGCCGGCAACGGCTGCTTTCCTTGATGAGATCAAGGACCTTGGATACAAATTTGCCTTCGAAGGAGGGCTCTCATTCAGTTTAGGGGATATTATCATTCCTGCTGAAAAACAGGCGATGATCGATAGTGCGAATTCCCAGGTAGATGGAATTATTGCCAACTACAACATGGGTCTTATTACGAATAACGAGCGTTACAACCAGGTCATTGATATCTGGACCGCCACGAATGCCGAATTAACCGAGCTGTCCATGAAGCGTATTCGTGAGGATCAGCAAGGATTTAACTCGGTGTATATGATGCTTGACTCAGGGGCAAGGGGATCTAAAGAACAGATCCGTCAGCTTACCGGGATGCGTGGATTGATGGCGAAGCCTAAGAAATCCAGCTCCGGTGGAGGAGAGATTATCGAGAACCCGATTCTTTCTAACTTTAAGGAAGGTCTTTCGATTCTTGAATACTTTATCTCCACTCATGGTGCTCGTAAAGGTCTTGCGGATACAGCTCTTAAAACTGCAGATGCAGGATATCTTACAAGAAGATTGGTGGATGTTTCACAGGATGTGATCATCAACGAAGAAGATTGTGGTACCCTTCGCGGTATTGAAGTTTCAGCGTTGAAGAAGAATGAAGAGATCGTTGAAACCTTAAGGGAAAGAATTGTAGGTCGTACAGCATTGAACGATGTCATTCACCCGCTTACCAAGGAAGTATTGATTGTTTCAGGCGATCATATTTCTGAAGAAGTAGCTGAAGCTATCGCCAGTTCACCTATTGAGATGATAGAAGTTCGCTCTGCCTTGACTTGTGAAGCGAAGAAAGGTATCTGTTCTCAGTGTTACGGCAGAAACCTTGCAACCAACAAAATGGTTCAGCGAGGAGAAGCTGTTGGTGTTGTTGCTGCTCAGTCTATTGGTGAGCCAGGAACACAGCTTACACTTCGTACCTTCCACGTTGGTGGTATTGCAGGAAACATTTCAGAAGAGAATAAACTGGTAGCCAAATTTGATGGAAAAGCCGAGATCGAAGATCTGAAAACGGTAAAAGGTGAGGATAATGAAGGTAAGACGGTGGATATCGTAATCTCCCGTACGTCTGAGATAAAGCTTATCGATGAGAAAACCGGAATTACACTTAGTACTAACAATATACCTTATGGATCTTCTATCTATGTAAAGAAAGGTCAGAAGATAAAAGAAGGTAAAGTTGTTTGTCAGTGGGATCCTTATAATGGGGTGATTATTTCCGAATTCGCTGGTAAGATCAAGTATGAAAATATTGAGCAGGGAATTACTTACCAGGTGGAGATTGATGAACAAACCGGTTTCCAGGAGAAAGTTATTTCTGAATCAAGAGATAAGAAAAAGATTCCAACGCTACATATACTTGGTAAGAAGGACGAGGTGATTCGTTCATACAACCTTCCGGTTGGTGCTCACCTGATGGTAGA
>JABDNM010000164.1 GCA_013043825.1 Flavobacteriaceae bacterium | reverse complement strand
GTCTCCGACACGGAGGCTCCGGTGGTAATTTGTCCACCTAGTCAAAGTGTAGATCACGGTGGACCCCGAAAAAAAAAAAAAATACCCGACTACTTCGGAATCGGGACCGCAAGTGCGAACGACAATTGCACTAATCCACTTACCATCTTCACTCAGAATCCTGCACCTGGAACTATGTTATCTGATGGTGTATATACCATCACCTTAACGGCTGAAGATGCCTCGGCAAATGTTGGTAATTGTAACTTCCAGCTTACCGTGGATAGTACTTTGGGTATTAATGATGTTTCATTTAGTAACGGAATCACACTAATTCCGAATCCCGTTAACCACACGTTCAGCTTGGTGAATAAATCTCACCTGCCAATCGATGAAGTAGTGATTTACGACCTGCATGGCAGAATATTAGATCGATTTGATTTTAAGGGTGCACGGCAAATGGAACCTATTGATGTTTCATTGTTGTCTTCGGGATTGTATATTCTGTATATTCAAGCTGAAAATGCTTCGGCAGTAAAACAATTAATCAAAAAATAATTGCCGCATCGGCGATAAAATAACCGACGGTCCACAGCCGTCGGTTATTTTATTATGTAATTCCGAAGAAATACAACAATCAACATCCCGTAAGGAAAGCGGAATTCTTTGCTAAAGTCTTTATTGACAAACAAATTGAGATATAAAACAATCACTTTTGATGCGTTTTCACCAGCTGTTTATTGCGGGTTTACCGCACATTAATTTTTTGTTCGTTGTATGATAATAAAAACAACGAAAATTAGACGTGAAATAAGCAATTATTTTAGGTCATGTGAATTATTCATCTTAAATTTAGGTAACTAACTAATCAAAATCATGAAAAATTCTACCTCTCGTAGGTTGTTCTTGCGCAAATCTGCCATAGCAACAACTGGACTCACTCTCTTTTCCACTTCCGTCATTAATGCCTTGAACAAGGAGGTTCCTTTCGAAGGATATAATCCTTTTGCCGAGGAAAAGAACGATCTTCGTTCCAATCCATTCGGTGACCACGTGCGGGTAAAAGGAGTGATATACGATGAAACGGGCACAACTCCTGTCGCCAACGCCAAGGTGGAAGTTTGGCATCTATCCCCTAATTCAAAAAAATACCGGCACCGCGCCAAGTTTACCACCAATGATAGGGGTGAATATACATTTATCACCGATTTTCCAGATCGCGAAGCAGGCAAGACTCCTAGGATATTATTCAAGGTCTCCAACGCCTATTCGTCATCCTTCAGGGAACTTTATTTGGATAGATCCGGAGGGTATATCACTTCCGACCATTGGGAGAAAAATCAGCAGTTGGGAGAAAATTTATTCCCTACTTCCCATCGAATTTTCAATTCTCTGGAAATACAATTCAATTTAACATTAACTAACCAATAACAATTTAATTATGGATGGAGTATTAGCAGTAATATGGATGTTTGGTGGCAATTTTGCACCAAGAAACTGGGCCTTTTGTGATGGACAACTATTACCAATATCGTCATATTCAGCCCTGTTTTCGTTATTAGGAACCACCTACGGTGGTGATGGACGAACCACTTTTGCCTTGCCAGAATTAAGAGGCAGGGTGGCCATGCACGCTGGCAGCGGACCTGGACTTACGCCAAGACCATTGGGTCAGAGATCCGGACAAGAAACAGTAACATTGACCACACAACAAATTCCCAATCACAGTCATCCAACAGCGGTTGCGGTGAGCACTGCAGCTGGTGAAGAGTCAAATTCAAGCGGGCAGATCATTGCAAATCATGCCGGAGCCTTCAATGAAGATCCAACTTCCGGACAGACCCTTGGCGGAGTAACTTCGGCAGCTGCCGGAGGTAGCCAATCGCACAATAACATACAGCCATACACAGTGGTGAACTTTGTGATTTGTTTGAATGGATTATTTCCATCTAGAAACTAAAGAACCTTAAAGAAAAAACTATGGATGGAGTAATTGGAGTTATTTGGATGTTCGGTGGAAATTTCGCGCCCAGAAGCTGGGCCCTTTGCGACGGGCAACTATTATCTATATCACAAAATACGGCATTGTTTTCAATATTAGGGACCATCTACGGAGGCGATGGCCGAACAACATTTGGTTTGCCTGGGCTTCGAGGTAGAATTCCCATGCATGCAGGAAACGGCCCGGGACTCACCCCCAGACAACTTGGGCAAAGATCGGGAACGGAAACAGTTACATTAACTACACCGCAAATGCCTAATCATAGTCACCCTACATCTGTTGCAGTAAGTACTGCCAACGGTGAGGAATCCAAGAGTCAAGGCCAGATTATTGCCAATCACGCAGGAGCATTCAACGAGGATCCTACCGCTGGAGCAACTCTGGGCGGGGTAACCTCCGGTGCAGTTGGTGGCAGCCAGTCGCATACTAATTTACAACCTTTCAATGTGGTAAATTATGTGATTTGCCTATTTGGAGTTTATCCATCACGTAGCTAGCAGGTGATATGAAATTAAAAATTGCTGTATTGATTCCTCGTTCAGATATGTATCCTGCATTGGGGATGGATTTTTTGAACGGGCTGAAATTGTCTGTTCCCCAATTGGCATCTTTGGGAGTTACTCCTGAATATATCGTTGAAGGGATTGGTAATGCCGCAACCGATGATGTAATCAAAACAGCTGAAAAATTAATCCTTCAGGAGGGTGTGGATCTCATTGTAAGTTTTTGCAGTATATCTAAACTCCATGAATTTACCCCGCTTTTTGAGAATTATAAAAAACCACTCATTCATGTAGATCTGGGCGGTTCTTTCCTTAAAAATGAATCGATTGGAGACTATGTGCTACATCATACGTTAAATTTATGCCAGTCTGCCTATGCTGCTGGTGTGTACGCTGCCCAGACCTTTGGAATCAAGGGTTATTCGGCCGCTTCTTTTTATGATGGAGGATATCAGTTAACCGAAAGTTTCGTGCGTGGTTTCGCGAGTGAAGGAGGTGAAATGCATGGTTACTTTATATGCCCTATGGATTATAAGTCGGAAAGCTTCCAGGGTCTATTGGATGCCATTGATGAGATTCAACCCGATTTCGTTTTTTCCTTATTCAGTTACAACGAAGGAAAGAAAGTCTTCGATATTTGGGCGAACTCATCCTTCAATGGTGAAATTCCAATGGTAACTCTTCCACTCATGACAGATGAGACTATTAATACCACAGATCTTGGTGTGAAGAACGTTTTTTCAGTGGCGTCCTGGACTTTTGATGATGAACGACCTGCCATGAAGAATTTCATTAAGACTTATTATGATACCTATGAATCCAATCCAAATATAATGGGATTGCTAGGGTATGAGGTAGGATTAACAATTTCTCAATGCATTACACCACAAGGATCTCTCAACGCGAAGTTAACCGAAGCCATGAAAGGGAAAAGCATTGAGACTCCCAGGGGCAGGTTATCTTATAACCATATGAATGAATCACAGGTAGATTCGTTCCTGGTGCGCACATTTCAATTCAATCAAACCAAATATCACAATCATGTGGCGGAAAGCCTGGATTCTTCATCCACACACGATTTGTATGCCGAATTTGAACCATTGCCATTCACAGGTTGGCAAAACCCATATATCTGTACCTAGATTTTGGTATGAGATCTTGTTGGACCAACCTTTAATTATATAAAACAATAATTTTCAGAATAGTACAGCTTATTAACCAATCGACTTAATTATGAAAAAAATTACGCTCACCTTAGCCATCCTCCTCAGCTTAATTTCCACCGGAGACTTTTTCGCTCAAAAAGTCGTAGTAGTCGGAGCCAACCATGACACGCCAGATGGCATTACCTTTGTGGTTGCCCAGGCTTTGGGTGCCAGTGAGGTTGTTTATTTTACCGAGGACGAATATGATAATACAACTGGGCTGTTCTCTTCTGGAGAATCGGTTGTTACATATACAGCCGATGCAGCTGGGCTAGCTGTTGGGCAGGTAGTGTTTCTAAAAGAGACGGCTGCAAACGTTTTGACAACAACTTGTACCCAGGGAGCAAACTGCGGAAGCGCAGTCGTGTCGACGGTTAACTTCGCTTTAGGCTCTGCAGGTGAAGATATCTATGCATATAGCGACGGAGATGCCAACCCAACCAACGGAGTGACCGAGATATATTCGGTGCTATATACTGCATCAGGAAATATCCCTGCAATTCAAGATCCTACAGGCGGGGCTTTTCCTCATCCAAATGCGGTAGTAGTGGATGGTTTTACCAATGTAAATCCGGACCGAACCGAATATGCATTTAGTCCTGCATCTTTGCGAGATGGGGTATCTCAAACAGCATTGGAAAATCCGGCGAACTATATCTATAGCCCCACCAATCAAGACTTATCATTGGTCGAATTCACCAATTTAAATCTAGCCGGGTCGAATCCTGTCTTAACAGTTTCCAGAACGCCCGCATCAGTATCTGAAAACAGTGGAACAGGTATCGTGTATACATTTACGCTGGATGCACCAGCAGTAGGCGCTATCACCGTTAACTTTTCGGTAGGTGGGACTGCGACTTTTACCACAGATTATACGCAATCCGGGGCAGATACTTTTAATGCTAGCACCGGAACAGCAACAATTCCAAATGCCGGCACCACAGTAATGGTCACCCTCACTCCTGTTGGAGATACTGATCTTGAACCTGACGAAACGGCTATCTTAAGCATAACCGCCGGAACCGGGTATGACGCTGGAGCTCCTAGCAGCGCCACCGGCACCTTTACCAACGATGATACATTGACCATTACACCGGTTGTTGCAGTAACCGGAACCAACCACACAGGCACAGACGGATTCTCGTTCGTCGCCTTAGACGATATTCCGGCAGCCACAACCGTATATTTTACTGAAAACGCATTCGACAGCAGCTTGCTCACATTTTCCGGAGCAGAAGCAGTGGTAAGGTGGGTCTCTCCTGGAGTCATCGTTCCAAGAGGTGAGGTAATTGTTGCTATGGAAACAGTAGCAAACACATTTACCACGACCTGTGATAGTGGGACATGTGGTACAGTAACTACGGTAAGCGGTACTTTTTCTTTGGCAAGTGACGGAGAAGCGTTCTTTGCTTATACCGATAGTGATACCGATCACACAAATGGTATTGATGAAATATCTGCCGTTCTATATACGGGTGTATCTGGAACTCCTGGAGGAAGTATTCCTGCAAGTGAGGATCCTACACCCATTTATGTAGGCTCTGTTTTAGTCGATGGGTTTCCTGCTACTCCGCCAAGTCTTACTGAATATGACCCTACTCTCCGTGGAGTGCCCGTAGACCAGGCTAATTTCCAAAACACCGGAAATTGGGTTCACGCCCAACCCGCAGCTACTCTAGATACAACACCTTTTGCAGACATTACCATTGCCACTGGCCCTACATTGCCCCTGGCAACAGTGACCGTGGCTCCGGGTAGTGTGGTTGAAGACAGCGGGACACCGTTGGTGTACACCTTTACGTTGAACTCGGCGGCCGTTGGAGATATCACCGTGAATTTTAGTGTGGGCGGAACTGCCGCCTTCACAACCGATTATACGCAAACTGGCGCAGCTTCCTTCAATGCTACCACCGGTTCAGTGACTATTTTAGATACCAACACATCGGCCGACGTAACCGTCACTCCGGTAGTAGATACAGCTGTTGAACCAACCGAAACAGTGGATCTTATGATTGCAAGTGGTACCGGTTATAATTCCGGAGCACCCAACGATGCCTCTGGGGATATTACCAACGATGATACGAGTAATTCCGATCCGCTGGTTGCCGTCATGGGAATGAGCCATGCCGGACCTGATGGATTCTCCTTCGCGGCTGCACAAGATATCCCAGCGAGTACAGTCGTCTACTTTACAGAGGATGAATTCGATAATACAACCTTATTATTTTCTTCCGGGGAAGCAGTACTTCAATGGACTTCTCCCGCAGGGGGACAGATCGATCGAGGCGACGTGATCGTTGTTTCTGAAACGGCTCCGGATACCTTTGCTGTAACTTGTTCAGATACTTCAGGAAACGGATGTGGATCGATCGCGGTGATCGTCGGTGGATTTGCCCTGGCCACAGATGGAGAGAGTTTATTTGCATATGCCGATAGTGATACCGATCCTACCAATGGAGTAGATGACATTTATGCCGTTATGTACACTGGAGTTGCGGGATTACCGGGAGGAAATCTTCCGGCATCCGAGGATCCCACCGGCATCTATTTACAAGCCCTGGTAGTGGATGGGTTCCCCGCCACTCCCCCAATAAAAACAGAATATACACCGGCCGATAGAGCTATTCCTGTTGGAATGGCCGATTTTGAGAATCCGGCCAATTACGATCACGCTTTCGCGAATCCGCCAGATCTGGATACAACTCCCTTCGCCAATCTAACTATTGTTGTCACGTTTACCGCTCCTGCCGATCTTTGTATCGATGCCGGAGTACAAGCAGGGCTTGGAGGCGGATTGCCCACCGGTGGTGTTTACAGTGGTCCAGGCGTTACCGATGATAGTAATGGAATGACTTATAGTTTCGATCCTGCAGCTGCAGGAGTTGGGGTACATACCCTGACCTATACCAACGGAGGAGCAAGTGCGATGGATGATGTGGAAGTATTTGCATTACCAACAGTAATGTTCACTGCACTAGCCGATCTGTGTGTCGACGCAGGCGTGCAGGCAGGTCTAGGAGGCGGTACTCCAACCGGCGGTGTTTATAGTGGTCCCGGAGTTACCGACGATGCTAATGGAATGACATACAGTTTTGATCCTGCTGCCGCGGGAGCAGGTGTTCATACATTGACCTATACTTATACCGATGCCAATGGATGCACCAACAGTGCGAGTGATGATGTAGAAGTATTCGCTCTGCCCACTGTCACATTTACAGCACCCACAAGTCCGGTTTGTCCCAACACAGTTCTTACCGGGCAAGGTGGAGGAACACCTACAGGAGGAGTTTACAGTGGTCCGGGCGTGACCGATGACGGCAATGGAATGACCTATACATTCGACTCGGGTGCAGCAGGATTAGGCACACACACCTTGACATACACGTTTACCGATGCTAACGGTTGTACAAACAGTGCATCAGATATGGTGACTGTGGAAGACACTACAAATCCAATGATTACGTGTCCCGCCGATATTACAACTAATAATGATCCTGGCCTATGTAGTGCTGTTGTAACCTATACGGCTCCTGTTGGAACAGATAACTGCTCGGGGGCAATCACTATGCAAACCGCAGGTCTTCCCAGTGGAAGTGCCTTCCCAGTCGGAACCACTACCAACACTTTTGTAGTGACGGATGGCAGCGGAAACGCCGCAACTTGTAGTTTCGATGTAACAATTAATGACACGGAAGACCCTGTGATCACATGCCCGGCGGATATCACGGTTAGTAACGATCCTGGACTATGTAGTGCAGTAGTGAATTATATGGTAACCGCAACAGACAATTGTAGCCCATCTACGTTAAGTTTAGGCCCGCTTAAAGACAATACGATCTTTCAGGAGATACCAAACAATAGTAATGGAGCTGGACAATTAATGTATGTGGGGCAAAATGGAGTGGGCGAGAACAACCGGGGATTGTTAAGCTTTGATATAGCCGGAAGTATACCGGCAGGAGTCACAATAACTGGTGTGAACCTTACCATGACAGCAGATCATCCTACTGCAAATAATGGTGCTCATACTTTTAACCTTCACAGGTTATTAGAAGATTGGGGGGAAGGTGCTTCTGATAATGGCATCGCACCTGGCTCGGGTGGTGGTGGTTTTGGAGCTACTGCGGTGGCACCGGATGCTACCTGGAACGACGCTATTCTTGGTACAGCATGGGCCGGTGGTGCAGGCGGGAATTTTAATCCTGCCTCAAGTGCGGCTCAGACAGTTGATCTAAACGGACCCTATGTTTGGACATCGGCTACGCTGATTTCCGATGTACAGGATATGCTGGATAACCCTGGAACGAATTTCGGTTGGGCTGTCATTGGAAATGAAACTTCTGGTGTTGGAACTACTAAGCGATTTGGAACCCGGGTATCAACAATTCCTCCAGTTTTGGAGATAACTTTTATTTCCGTAACGGTGACTCAAACTGCGGGTCTTCCTTCCGGAAGTGCCTTCCCTGTAGGAACAACAACCAACACATTTGTGGCGACAGATGCCGCCGGAAATACTGCGACTTGTAGTTTCGATGTCACAGTAAATGATACGGAAGATCCGGTGATTACCTGTCCAGCAGACATCACAGTAAATAATGATCCTGGAGATTGCGGAGCCATAGTTGACTATGAATCGGCTTTGGCAAGTATCACTTTTTCAGAATCATTTACTCAGGGAGTACCTTCGCCCGATTGCGGAGCCTGGAATACCTTCCAAAGTCAGTTGTTAAACGGCCTTTCGTATACAAGTTTAACCATTTCCGGGTCCATGGATCCTGTGGGTATCAGCTTGAACGATCCGGCCAAGGTTTTGCAATTGGCCGATGCTCTTAGAACGAATACAGCAGTTACAGTAGTAGACGGGCCAAATACATGGAGAACCGGCGGATGTGGTGGAGGAACTGAGATCTCTGTAAATCAAGGTATTTGTGGATGTGCCTCCAACTACTCCGTTCGTCCCTGTATAGGAAACCTCAATTGGGGTGGAATAAATGGACCTACCTGTAATGCTGTTTCACAAACTATGACTGTAGAGTTTGTATATGATACAGGAGCAGGTGGACCAATCATGGGAACCGATAACTGCCCAGGCGCAGTCACAGTCCAAACGGCAGGCTTACCTAGCGGAAGTTTCTTCCCGGTGGGAACAACTACCAATACATTTGTTGTTACCGATGCTGCAGGAAATACAGCCTCCTGTAGCTTCGACGTAACTGTAAACGACAATGAACCACCAGTTATCACCTGTCCCGCAGATGTGACTGTAGAATGTGGTGATCCTACCGATCCCACGGCGACGGGTACGGCAACAGCAACCGACAATTGTTCGGCCACTGTTACTTTTTCCGATGCTTCGGTTCCCGGTTGTGGAAATACAGAAGTAATTACAAGAACCTGGACCGCCACCGATCCATCTGGTAACTCGGTGAGCTGCGACCAGATCATCACGGTCGTTGATACCACACCGCCGGTGGCTAATTGCCCGGCCAATATCGTGGTTGACAATGATCCAGGTGAATGTGGGGCGATTGTGAACTATAGTGTTACCGGAATGGATAACTGCGGAAGCGTGACGGTTACCCAAACGGCGGGAATCGCCTCTGGCGGCTTCTTCCCTGTAGGTACTACTACAAACAACTTTACGATTACAGACGAATGTGGGCTTATGAGCTTTTGTTCCTTCGATGTTACAGTGAACGACACAGAACCACCACAGATCGTATGTCCTCCGGACGTTGTAACAAGTACCGATCCCGATATGTGTAGTGCCCAGGTATTCTTTGCAGATGCAGTTGCACTAGATAACTGTGGTGTGGGCGGCGTGATCCAGACCCAGGGACCAACCAGTGGAAATTTCTTCCCGGTTGGAACTACCTTGATAGAATTCACGGCACTGGATATTTATGGAAATATCAATACCTGCACATTCACGATCACTGTATCCGACATGACACCTCCTAACGCGGTTTGTCAGGATATCACTATCCAGTTGGATGCCAATGGCAATGCCATGATCACAGCTGCCGACGTAGACGGAGGTTCCTTCGACAATTGTGGTACCATCACCGATCTAAGTATCGATATTGATACCTTCGATTGTTCCGACGTTGGACCGAACAACGTGACCCTTAGCGTCACCGACGACAACGGAAACGTGGGTACTTGTATCGCTGTAGTAACGGTAGAAGATGTTACTCCACCAGATGCCATCTGTCAGGATATCACCGTTCAACTGGATGCTACCGGTACGGTCACCATCAACGCCAGCGATCTGGATGGAGGCTCGACCGACGCCTGTGGTATTGCAGACTTCAGTGTGGACATGGATACTTTCGATTGTTCCAACGTAGGACCGAACAGTGTGATCCTCACGGTAACCGATGTAAACGGGAACTCAGCTACCTGTGGTGCCGTAGTAACAGTGGAAGATGTCACCGATCCGGTAGTGACCTGCATGGATATTGAAGTAGGCCTGGATGAAAATGGAGAGGCCACTATAGATCCATTCGATATTATCGTGACGGCAGATGATGCATGTGGAATTGATGGAGCAACCGTTGATATTCCCTTAGTTACTTGTGATGACCTCGGTGTAATAGTAGTAACTGTTTTTGTGACCGATGTGAATGGTAACGTAGGAAGTTGTACAGCCAATGTAACTGTGAAGGACGGAATGGATCCAATTTTGGATTGTCCTGCAGACCTTACCGTGGAAGTAGATGAAGGAACCCAGTACGAAGTTCCGGACTTTGTGGCCGATGGTACGATAATCGTGACAGACAACTGTACCGATCCAGTGACCAACATCACACAGACTCCTGCACCGGGCACTTTACTCGATGAAGGAACCTACACGGTTGAGATCATCGCCATAGATGCCTCGGGTAACCGAGCCGAATGTGAATTCCCGCTAACGGTAGTTGGAGTTCTGGGCGCTGGAGATATAGCTATCGATCTCTCGACCATCGTGATGTATCCTAACCCCGCAACGAGCGAGGTACGCATTAGCAACCCTCAAAATGTTGCCCTGAAGGAGGCCATCATCTTCGATATGACCGGAAGACTGGTTGGAACTCATGACCTGAGGGATACGGGAACCGATACCGCTCTCGATATTTCGAATCTTGCAACTGCTACTTATACAGTGGTGATCAAAGGATTGGAAGGCGGACAGTTGATCAAACAACTTATTAAAGAATAGATGAGTTGTAAGGCCCCGAAGTCTTGACGATAAGGGGAACAAATTATAGTTAATACACTTAGTTCTTAATTTTAACCCTCTTTGGCTTTGGCCGGGGAGGGTTTTTTACTGGTTGTTTCCAGGGCGCTACCAAAAGCTGTATTTTTGAAGAAATTTCAGCTTATGCTTCCATGGCATCAATATCTTTTCGGTTTGATATTTCTTGTGGCCGGCGTCTTTCACTTCCTTAAGACCGATCTTTATTTACGCATCATGCCGCCCTACCTTCCCTCCCATCGGTCCCTGGTTCTGGCAAGTGGGATCGTAGAAATGATCCTGGGTTTTATGTTGCTGAATCCCGATACCCAATCCATAGCGGGCTGGGGAATAATCATACTCATGGTTGTTTTCCTCCCTGTTCATTTTTATATGCTTCAGGATAAAAAAGCATCCCTGAAATTACCCCAGTGGGTGTTGATCTTGCGTATTCCGCTACAATTCGGGTTAATGTTTTGGGCGTATCAATATGTTTGATCTAAGTTCGTTGGCTTCAGAATCTAATCTGCGTGGAGAAAAGCTTCCGCTCAAGGATGCTGCCCTCCACTATTATCCGAAGTTCCTGGAGGGTGTTGACGCTACCGAAGTTTTTCAGCAATTGTTACACAAGACTCCCTGGCAGGAGGACGACATTAAGGTCTTTGGAAAGATCTATAAACAGCCTCGCTTGACAGCTCTTTACGGCACAAATTCATCTAGTTACACATACAGTGGAATCACCATGCATCCGCATCCATTTAGTCCGTTGTTGCTCAAAATGAAGAGGCAAATCGAGTCGATTTCGCAAGTTGATTTCAATACAGTATTGCTAAATTTATACCGGGACGGACAGGACAGCAACGGTTGGCACAGCGACAATGAGCCGGAACTTGGCAAGAACCCGGTCATCGCCTCCTTAAGTTTGGGTGCCGAACGATTCTTTCATCTAAAACATAGGACAGACAAAGAAAGCAGGTTCAAACTACTACTTGAACACGGCAGTTTATTGCTTATGATGGGGCCCATGCAACACCACTGGCTACATATGTTGCCTAAGTCGAATAAAATTAAGGAGCCGCGTATCAATCTAACATTCCGCGTGATAAAATAACCATCTGCCGTTGACTCTTTGGTTACGACTTCTAACCGAAGATGTCATTCAACACTTCTGCAAGGCGAATACCCCCTTTTTGTAGCTGGAATCGGGCTGTATTCAGGTATTTATACATATACTGGTAGCCTAATTTTCCACCGGTTTGAGTGTTAGCATATACATCTTTGCATAGCTCCCTACTTTCCATCATCCAATCATGTATACTTCCTTTTTGTATGATTTCGAGTTGTGATTTGGATAATTCCCGGGTATTGGCAGCCAACTCGGTATAGGACATATTATAGCTTTCCAGCATTTTAGTATCCCATACGGTATGCAGGTTGGTACCTTCATCGAACCAACGAACCTGGAACAAATTCCCTCCCCGGTCTTCCGCCATACCTATGTGTAAAGGTTGATGGAGATCGCCTATAAAATGAACCAATAATTTCAAATAAAAAACCTTGTCATCCCGGGAAGAAGTATCACTCTTTAAAATTGAAAGACACTGTTCGATAGCTGCGACTAAATCTCCTTTTTCACTCTTTGGATGGTTATCATAGGTTGAATCGAATGGAAAATTTACATAATGCCAGGGACTATAGGACCAGTAGCGTTCGTCACTTTTAATTTCATCGCCATAGGTGGAAACAAGCGCCAGGGATTCACCTTGTAATAAATTGCTAATGGCTCGTTTGGCCTTACGGGTGAGATGCTTTTCAGCAATTTCTCCTGTCGCCCTGTGGCCAGTTCGCCCCCAGTCTTCCGCGGCAATGGAGGTTACACCAACAAAGAATATTCCCAGGAGAATGATACAGTGTTTCATGATTTGGATCTTTAACACAAATATACTTATCGCTGATCTATTGTTTTGAATTATTTGTGTTTTTTCTGAACCATATGAGTACCAAATGCAAGTTCGGTACGTTTCCTTATTATATCTGTACTTTTACGTTTCTAATTCACAAATATGAAATATGTAATCTGCCTTGTTTTGGCGATTTCCTGTCAGCTTTTAATGGCGCAAAAAGGATCCTACTCTAGTCGGGATATAAGTGTTTCACCCTTTGTAGATGGTACACTGCTACTTCCCGACGGAGTGGAAAACCCACCGCTTGCTGTTATAATTGCTGGTTCGGGACCCACCGACCGGAATGGCAATCAGCAGATGATGAATACCAACTCGCTAAAATACCTTGCCCAGGGACTTTCAGAAAAAGGAATTGCCACCTTTCGATACGATAAACGCATCCTCAAACAAATGAAAGAACGTACCCTGAATGAGGAGAGTATTAGTTTTGATGAATTCATCAAAGATGCAATCGATGTAGTAGAGTACTTTAAACGAGCAAATGCATTTTCGGAAATCCATATCATTGGACACAGTCAGGGATCCCTCGTGGGAATGATTGCAGCTCAAGGTCGGGCAGATGGTTTTGTATCCCTAGCTGGAGCCGGTCAAAGCATTGACAATTTGATCGTGGATCAATTGGCAAAACAAGCTCCCGGCTTGAAGGACAATGCCCGGCAGGCATTTGACGATATGCGATCCATAGGTGTGGCGGTGAATTACAGTCCCGGACTATCCTCCATCTTCAGAAGGCAAATCCAACCCTTTATGATCACCTGGATGGCTTACGACCCGCAGGTGGAGCTCGCGAAACTGGATATACCAGTACTTATTATCAATGGAGAACGCGATTTGCAGGTGCAGGTTTCCGAAGCAGAAAAATTAAAGGCCGCACTGCCAAGCGCTCAATACCTTATCGTTCCGAAGATGAATCACATTTTGAAGGAAATTGAAGGAGATGATGTGGAAAATAGTAAATCATACAATCTCCCCAGATTACCAGTCGTTCCTGAGCTAATCGACACGGTTGGAACCTTCATTCTGAAATAAACTTTAGACAAATAATTGTATTTTGCGGTCAAACAGATCCAGCATGCAAGATACCGTCACGGAGGTGATCAAAGACACTACTCCTCTTTTTACCAACGATACCATTGTCTTCGGACTACTAATGATCACCCTGGGGTTGATCTTTTATACTTCGAGTAGCAAATCCAAATTCTGGGAGTCATTTTATAAGTACATACCTGCGCTTTTCCTGGCCTATCTTTTACCTGCCATATTAACCAGTTCCGGGCTCATTGCTCCGGATTGGATATCGGTCTCAGACTCGGGCGAAGTGACAGAAGGAAGTTCCAGTTTGTATTATATGTCCAGCAGGTATTTACTTCCAGCAGCTTTGGTACTAATGACATTAAGCATGGATCTAAAAGCGGTATTCAACTTGGGTCCCAAAGCGCTTTACATGTTCTTTGCCGGTACTGTTGGTATTATTTTGGGAGGACCTATTGCTGTTCTTCTCGTGGGCACCTTTTCGCCCGAAACCGTTGGAGGTGAAGGTGCCGATGCGGTTTGGAGAGGATTATCCACCCTTGCGGGAAGCTGGATAGGCGGGGGAGCAAACCAAGCTGCCATGCTGGAGATATATGGCTACAACCAAAAGTTATATGGTCAAATGGTTTTTGTAGATATAGTGGTGGCTAATATTTGGATGGCACTCATATTATTAGGAATTGGGAAGTCGGCTCGCATCGATCGTTGGCTCAAATCGGATACCTCTGCAATTGAGAATTTAAAGGAAAAAGTCTCAACCTATGCAAAGAAAGTAGAGAAAAAGCCAACACTTTCAGATTATATGATCTTAACCGCTCTTGCCTTTGGTACGGTAAGTTTTGCCCATTTTGGTGCAGGGTATATGAGTGGGCTGTTCGAAAATTACGTCAATTCAATACCTGCCGGATTGAAACGAAATTCACTCACGTTTCTAAGCTCCAGTTTCTTCTGGATGATCTCTATCGCTACTTTGATAGGCATTCTGCTTTCCTTTACTAAATTGAAAAAATATGAAGGTGCTGGCGCCAGCAAAATTGGTAGTGTCTTCATTTACATTTTGGTGGCGAGTATTGGTATGAAAATGGATCTTACTCTTATTTTCGACAATTTGGGACTCATCGTTATTGGATTTGTCTGGATCTCGATTCATGCCGGGTTACTAATATTGGTAGCGAAACTCATTCGAGCCCCCTATTTCTTTCTCGCGGTTGGTAGTCAGGCAAATGTTGGGGGAGCCGCTTCCGCACCGGTGGTAGCCTCTGCTTTCCATCCCTCCTTAGCGACTGTAGGAGTGTTATTGGCGGTATTTGGCTATGCGGTGGGAACTTTGGGAGCCGTACTTTGTACCGTACTTATGCAGGCAGTATCGGGTTAGATATTCTTTGTCGCCCGCACTTTAATTTCGCATCTTTGTGTTTCAAAAATGGATATGAAATATTTCGGTTTGTTTGCAATAATCGTATTTTTTCTTCCCGGATGTTCCGAGAGATCGGATCATGAAATGCGTTTAACCGGGCAAATTGAAGGCTTGCGAAAAGGAAATATCTACCTCCAAAAGATGAGCGACAGCTCTTACGTTACTGTCGATTCGATGG
>JABDNM010000162.1 GCA_013043825.1 Flavobacteriaceae bacterium | reverse complement strand
TAAGGGTGTAATAGCCAGCCAGTCTTAAAATACCGTTCTTTATATTCGTTCGTTTCACCAGGTATTTCATAAGCAAGGGGAGTAGGAGCAGAGGAATTAGTTTCACCGAAATTGAAACACCAAAAAGTATGGCCGACCAAACCCATTTCTTCCTATGCAGCAAATAGAGCGACCAGACCAGGAAACAAAGCATGACCCCCTCAAAGTGTAAATTCCCGGTAAGTTCGATGATAATGAAAGGGTTCAGGAAATACCAGAAGATATTCGTAGCCGGTAAATCCATCGCCTTGAGCAGTTTACTCCCGAAGTACAAAGTGCCCAGGTCGGCCAGAATAATTAAAATTCGGAGGACAATCACCGAACCCAGAATACTTTTGCCAGTTAGCAAGGCAGCAATTCCGAAGAAGAATTGATTCACCGGGGGGTAGTTACTAAAATGGCTTGCGTTTAAAGCGCCCATCCCATCCTTCAATAATTGTCCATTGTGTGGGATCTCACCCATAATCAATTCAGGGCTGGCGAGGATTGACTCCGGGGTATACAGGTATGGATTCAGTCCGTTAACGATCATACGTCCGTCCCACAAAAACCTATAGAAATCTTGAGAGAGGTTGGGTATGGCGGGAAGGAAGAGCAATCGAAAAAAGATCCCAATTCCGGCCAGCAACCAGAAATTCCAACCATAACTTTTAATGAGGAAATAGGTGATTATAAAAAGGCCCGCGACCAGTGAGATCAGTCGAATAAAATCACTCCGTACAAGATGATAGGCAAAGATGTAATACAAAAGCGTGCTAAACGCTGCCAAAAGAAGCGGTTGGGCATTGTTTCGTATTATTTCACGCCAGCCCACCTCAATCCTGCCATTCGGCTATAAAAAGGTTGGTGTCACGCGTTCCCCCGTTATTTCGGTTGGAAGAAAAGGCAAGGTACTTCCCATCACTTGAAAACACAGGGAAAGCATCGAAAGTCTCACTATGGGTTACCCGTTCCAGGTTCTTTCCATCGATGTCGATAAGATACAAGTTGAAAGGGAAACCGCGTTCGGCTTCAAAGTTGCTGCTGAACAGTATTTTCTTCCCATTTGGATGGAAGAATGGACTCCAATTGGCATTCCCCAGATTGGTGAGCTGACGAAGATCACTTCCGTCGGCATTACAAATGTACAGTTCCATTTCGGTGGGTTGTACCAGTCCCTGGGCTAGAAGTTCCTTGTATTCCTTGATCTCTTCTTCCGTTTTTGGTCGGGAAGAGCGAAAGATTAGTTGTGAACCGTCCGGTGAGAAGAAAGCTCCACCATCATAACCCAATTCGTCGGTGATCTGTTTCACATCACTTCCATCCAGGTTCATGGTGTATAGTTCGAGGTCTCCACTTCGCATGGACGTAAATACGATCTTATCTCCTTTTGGTGACACCGTTGCTTCGGCGTCGTAGCCGGGTTCACTGGTAAGTTGAGCGGTGATGTTACCATCCAGATCGGAAACAAAAATATCGAAGCTGTCGTACACTGGCCAGACATATTTTCCATTCTTCCTAAGGGGAACTTCGGGGCAGGCTTCGTCAACTAAATGTGTGGAACCATATACAAAGTGCTTGTTATCGGGTAAGAAATATGCACAGGTAGTCCGTCCTTTGCCAGTGCTTACCATTGGGGGTTTATTATCTTCAAATGTTTCATTGGATTGCATTATAAACATTTGGTCACACTCCAGGCCCCACTCCTTGTAATTGGATTGAAAGATCAATTGTTTATCATCGAAACTCCAGTACGCCTCGGCGTTATCACCCCCAAAGGTGACTTGACGAATGGATTTGAAATGTTTCTCTCCTGGGTAGATCAGTGAATCTTGAACTTGTATCGTTACCTCTTCCTGTTTTTCAGGCAGGGATTTATTTTCTTCAGAATTTTTACAGGCTGAAAGAATAGATAGTAAGCAAAGGCAAGTAATAAATCTCATATTCTGCGTATTTTTGTGCAAAAATAAGAATATGCGAACACTTATTGGATGTTTTATTGCCTTGCTTTTAATAGGATGCAAGACGGAGGTTCAAAACCCAATTGGAATGAAAGAGGACGTGGTGTATCTGGCATCAGATAGCCTGGAAGGCCGACAGACGGGAACGCCCGGCGAAATGAAAGCCGCCAGGTACATAGCAGAACGATTTGAACAACTAAAATTAACGCCAAAAGGGACCGATGGATATTTCCAGGAATTCGCCTTCAAGCCCAGCAGCAATCCTCATGAACAGGCCGAATTTTCAGATTCGTTGAGTGCCGACGGAACCATCATGGGCCGCAATGTGGTTGGTTTTATCGATAAGGAAGCCAACTATAGAGTTGCCATTGGAGCCCACTATGACCACCTTGGTTATGGAGGGGATGGTTCGTTGTATCGGGAAGGACAGGCTATTCATAATGGTGCCGATGATAATGCCAGTGGGGTTGCCCTCATGTTAAATCTTGCAAAACGCCTCGCAGATAGTACGTCAAATACAAACTTCGTGTTCATCGCTTTTTCCGGCGAGGAGATGGGCTTGCTGGGATCCAATTATTTTATCAAGAACAGCACGATTCCGAAGGAAAGCTACAATTATATGATCAATCTTGACATGGTGGGACGATTGAACGAAGAAAATGCGATCGCGGTGCATGGAGTTGGTACATCGCCGCTTTTCAAACAAACCCTGTTTGCAAATAATGAGCAGGGATTGACGATTAAAGAACATGAAAGTGGAATTGGCCCTAGTGACTTTACGTCTTTCTACCTGGCCGATATCCCGGTCTTAAGTTTTTTCACTGGTCAGCACGAAGACTACCATAAACCGGGAGACGATTCTGAGAAATTGAATTATGAAGGGATGCAGCGTATTGCAGATTATATCGTAAATATTGTTCAGGACCTGGACGATGATGGAAAACTGGCATTCAGAAAAACCAAAGATGAAAGTGAGGCGGTACCGCGATTCAAAGTGGGACTTGGCGTGGTTCCCGACTATCTCTATACTGGAGAGGGGATGCGCATTGATGGTATTAGTGAAGACAAACCGGCGCAAAAAGCTGGATTACAAAAAGGAGATATAGTAAAGCGAATGGATACGATGAAAGTGACTACTATGATGACATACATGAAAGCACTTTCCACATTCAAAGAGGGAGATAAAACAACCGTTACAATCGAGCGCAACGGAGCGTTGCTGGAAGTGGATGTCCAGTTTTAGCGTTTTTCATTAAAAACTCCGGGCGTAGGCCAGTGTAAGGTATTTATGTTTCTTTAATTCAGGTGCACGAGCCGAAAGCGCATTAAATCCAACACGATATTCATTCTTCCCGGAACGATGATTGAGGTCAATTCCAAAGGTAGACCACCGCTTTCCCGGTTCAATGGTAAACACCGAATTGTCACCATTCAAATTTCCTTCTAATGTGGCGTCGTGGGATACAAAACGGGTTGCCCATCGTATCGTAAAATAGATCTCTTTTTCAACAGACCCAAGCTGGTTATAGGCGATACTTTGTTCAAGCCCACTTCTCCTTCCGAAGAAAAAAATGAGTTCTGGTTCGACATAAATATCCTTTGTGCCGTAAGCTATGGTAGGACGAACTGCCAGGTGGACACCAAAAGGGTTGGGGGCTAACTGCAGTTCTGCGATCATTCTCAAATAGAAATTGGTATGAAAACTATCTTCGATCTCACCCACCCAGGAAGGTTCGCTCACATGGGTGGCATTACGATGAAACCAACGCTGAAAACTTCCTGCCCCAGACGATGGCCCTGTGAGACCGACCAGGAACCGGGGCTCCAGCAACCAATGTCGTTGTGCAAACGACCATGCCGCCTGCAGTCCAGAAAAGCCGGCGTAGGGACGATCCATCAGGTTGATATCTATGGCGTCTATATCGTCCGGCGTATAGGCGAGTTGTTGAAATTGTAAACTCAATTGCTCACTAACCTTCGAAAAAATACCCTTGTTTAACCGCCTGCGATAGGTAACAAACAATCCCGTGGAATAGTAGCGATCTGAAAGCAGAACAAAGTCATTGTCATGCTGTAGTTCCAATTGATTTTTTGGAGTGGATAAATTAAATTCCTGAGCATGACTATCGCCGTTGTACACTAAGATAAAGTAACACAGCACTAGAAAGAGTTGAATGATGTTTTTCATTGAGTTGCTTTTAGAACACACGGGAGAGACTAATGGTGAAATAAGTATGGGCAAACGTTCTTCGTGTTCGTGCCGACTGGTAATTGTAGGTGAACTTTATTCGATTTCGTTTCATTCTTGTATAGAATTCGAAGTCATACAAAAATAAATTTCGGTGTGGTTTTATGAGAAATAAGGAGGCATCTCCAATAAGATCTCCCTCCAGCAAGGCATCCTGGTAGACATAGCGATAGGCGACTCGAACGGCGAAGAACAGCTCATTTTGAGTACTTCCAATTTGGTTGTATGCTGAAGTTTTTCTCAATGAATCTCGCTTTCCGAAGTAAAAAGCAGCCTCCGGTTGTAGATAAATGTCACGATTCCCGAGTGCGAATTTTCGGTTCCACGCCACGTGCACACTAAAGGGATTGGGCTCCCACTGCCATTCCCGGGTATAGGTAAAATATACATTTCCCACTGCTGCGGTGCGAATTTGGGCAAGCCAGGTGGCTATTCTGCCTTCAACAACATTTTCGTGAAACGCAGATTGCAGCCTTTCCCCTCCCGAATAGGGACCCGTAACTCCCAGCGTAAGCTGGACATCGATAATACGCGAATCATTGGTTAGGCTAAGACCATTTGTAATTCCGGCAAAACCGGCAAATGGCCGATCGAACACAGTAAAATCCAGCTCAAGAAGATCGGCCGGAGTGAATATTTCTTGCTGGAGTAAAAGCCTGTATTGGAACTGGTCGTCACCGCTCCCAATATTTTCCAGCTGTGTTCTCCAACCTATATAATTTCCAGTGGAGTAATACCGATCTGTAAAGAGTAGGAAATCATTGTCGTGCCTTAGTTCAATAAGGTTTTTATAGGAGGTTGTCTCATTTTCCAACTCCTGACCGTTCACGGTTATTGAAAGGAGGAAAACGATTGAAAAAACTAGCAGATGGAGCCTGCAACTCTGTAATTTGGCTAGCAGCAATGTGGATCGGTTACAAAAAAGGATAAGTTACTACGAATTTTTGTAACGACTGTTTAGAAAACTACTATACCTTAGAGGTAAGGCTTTTTATAAAAACGAAGCCAAATCCAACAAATAACATGAGGTGGAATGGAAAGAGCCCGAAATCACCCCCCTGGTCACCCACCACAAATGCCGAATACATTCCGAATGCAAAATAAAGCATGAGGAGGCCTTCGATCACGACATGTGGAGATACTTTGTTTCGAAGATATTTATTCCCTTTCCAGCTATCTTTTAAGGTGCTGATATTAAACTTAGGTGTTCGAATGAATTCACTTTTCTTTCCAAAGTGACCTTCGAGCACTGCGATCGAATTATGGACCGAGAAACCCATAGCGATTGAGAAAAAGACGAAGAACATACCTACGTATTCGAAGAAGCGACCAATACCTCCACCATATATGTTCCTGAAAGTAAACCAGTAGCAGATAAAAAAGATAAGTGTGCTTATGACGAAAAAGCTCATCACGATGAAGTAGGTTTTCAAATGGGTATATTCGTTCTTGATGTAAAGCATGGGGATGCTCAAAATGGCAACGATAAGAATGTTTAAGAACATGGTGCTGTTTAGCAGGTGCAGTATGCCATGTATCTTGGTTTTAAGGGTAGCATTGTTATTCTTAAGAACACGCCACATCATTTTCTGAAAATTCTCTGCGCCTCCTTTGTTCCATCTGAATTGCTGTGACCTGGCGGCACTAATAACCACGGGTAATTCGGCCGGGGTTTCCACTTCTTCAAGGTATTTGAATTTCCAATCCCTCAACTGGGCTCTATAGCTTAGGTCGAGGTCTTCCGTAAGTGTGTCACCTTCCCAGTTACCGGCGTCCAGTATGCATTCCCGCCTCCATACTCCCGCCGTTCCGTTGAAATTAATAAAATGTCCTTTACTGTTTCTCCCTACTTGTTCCAAGGTGAAATGTGCATCCAACGCAAATGCCTGAACGCGGGTTAGCAAGGAATATTCCCTGTTGATATGCCCCCAGCGAGTTTGTACTACACCAATATTGCGATCTTTAAAGTAAGGGATGGTATTTTTCAACCAGTTTTTCTTCGGAAGGAAATCTGCATCGAAAATGGCAATAAACTCACCTTTCGCAATTTCCAGACCTTCTTTCAGTGCACCTGCTTTATACCCCTCCCTGTTTTCCCGGGTGATATGTTGGATGTCCAGACCAGTTTTGCGAAGTTCCGCAATTCGGGTGGCTGTAGAATTAAAAGATTCGTCGGTACTGTCGTCCAGCACCTGGATCTCGAGTTTATCTTTAGGATAATCGATCTGGGCTATATTGTCCAACAAACGATCCATCACGTACAACTCGTTGTAAACCGGCAGTTGAATGGTTACGATGGGTACTTCTTCTGAATTGGTTAGATCCCATTTTGGGCAGTCCGTCGATTTCTTTCTTGCGCCCAGGTAATTGAAGAGCAGGTTTAGCTGGGCCAATGCGTACATAAATATGAGACCCAGGGCAATGGAATATACAATAATGACAATACTTTCCAGTATCATTTCTTCAAACTATATTTAAAAATCCAGCTCAGGATTTTTATGCCTGCAAAGATAGCACCTTTTATGGTTCCCGAAACTTTTGACACTCCTATTCTGTTTCGATAAGGTACTGCTATCTCTGTATACCTCAGATTCTTCCTCAGGGCCTTCAGTTGCATCTCTACCGTCCATCCATAGGTTTTGTCCTCCATTTCCAGCTCCAGTAGGGTCTTGTATTTGATGGCTCGAAAAGGTCCCAGATCGGTGAAGCGGGAGTCAAAGAACAAACGCATGAGACGCGTGGCAAGCCAGTTTCCGAAGATCTGAGGGAACGTCATCGATCCCTTTTCCCTTAATTTCTTGGTGCGTGCGCCAATTACGAGATCCATGTTTTCAAATTGAATGGGCTCCACCAGGGAGACCAGATGCTGGGGATAATCACTGTAATCACCATCCAGGAATACGACGATATCGGGTAAATTGTCCAGTCCGGAAACGTATTCAAGTCCTTTTAAGCACGCTCGACCATACCCCAGACTATTTTCTTCCAATAC
>JABDNM010000161.1 GCA_013043825.1 Flavobacteriaceae bacterium | reverse complement strand
GTATTGGTATTTGGAATTGCTAAAGATATTATGGGGGGCGCCTCTGTTCATCTGGAAGTTGAACTTCCGACCGACGTTGAAGGGTTGAAACAGCATATTCTTGATGAATATCCTGCCTTTGAGGATGTTAGGAGCCTGGCGATTGCGATCAACAATGAATATGGATTAAGTAATGCTATCATCAAGAATGGTGATGAAATCGCGATAATTCCTCCAGTTAGTGGTGGGTAGATATATGACAGATTCCAATATCGATATTCAAATTCTTGACGACACGTTGAAGGTAGAGCGCTGTCGCAACTTCATAAGTTCACCTACTTGCGGAGGTGAAGTCATATTTGTAGGCACCGTTAGAAATGCTACTAAAGGCAAGTCCGTTGTCCGCTTGGAATTTGAGGCGTATAAAAAAATGGCTATTTCTGAAATGACCAAGATTGCGAACTATGTTGTAGACAAGTTTGAAGTAGAACGCATTGCTATTCATCACCGAACCGGAGTCCTGGATATAGGAGAAATTCCTGTGATTATTGCTGTGTCATCAGCTCATCGCAAAGCTGCTTTTAAAGCCTGTGAATATGCGATTGATACCTTAAAAGAAACAGTCCCCATCTGGAAAAAAGAAATCTTTGAAGATGGCGAGGTATGGGTAGCTGCGCACCCATAAAAAAAAATCGCAGCCGGTATGGGAGCCAACTGCGATTTTCATAAGTAATTGATTCTGTTTATCTCACTCTTGTTCGGACGCCGTTCCGGTATCTAACCAGGAATGCCTTCGGCCATCCATTTTTATGTATCGTATCTAGCAGCTCTAAGCCTTCTTCTACTGTTGTCGCGTCACCTACCATATATCGGTATAGTCCTTTTGCTGAATAGTATTCGAGGATTACAGTTCCGTATTGCTTCAATTCATTAAAGACCTTCACGTCCTTAGACAATGCCACAAACTGCACTCTGTAGACTGTAGGCGGAACGTAAGTCTCGGGTGTTGGTCTCGTAGGTACAGGTTGTGTCGTCGGAGGTTGTGTTGTCGTTGGAGGTTGCGTTGTCGTTGGATCTTTCGTAACAGGATCTTTGATCGTAGGATCCGTTGTCGGATCTGTAGTTACAGGTGGTTTAGTACCCGTAGGATCTACGACTTCAGGATCCTTTGTTTCCGTTTCTTCCTCGCCTTCCTTATCACCTCCTACTTGCATATCAATTTCTTCTGTTTCGGTGTCGTCCTCCTTCTCTTCCATCATTTCCTCAATTTCCTCAGGAGTTAAGCCTTCATCTTTCGCAGGTTTGGTAAACAAGTTATATGCAAGACCGGCGCCAATACTCCAACGATGGAGTCTCTCACGATTGGCAACACTTTGTCTTCCATAAGTCGGAAGTCCTGCAGCATCAATAATTCTCGTAGTGTTAACCCGAGGAGCATTTACTTCTAAATTTCTAAATCCAAATCCACGATCGGTCAGAAGCCCCATATAATCTCCGGAGAGTTTGAGGTCCAACTGATCGTTGAGTTTAAAAAGTATATTAGAAGTTACCCCGGCACTCCATCCAGCTTCTAACTGGCTAAGCACTTGTCTTAAGACATATGTTCTTCCCGTTGCTGTAACGGTACCTGTTGTTCTATTATGTGGGAAGTAATACCGCTGAATTCCAAAATTCGGAATTAGTTCCACTTTTACCGTCGTACTAGTTTTCGAAGTAATCGGAATTATTGGACCTAATGAAAGATAATGTGCACTTAGATTATCCAGTCGCTGCGTTGTATTTGTCGTAATACCTGGACCAACGACAAGACCGTCTCTTGTTGCTTCAAACTTATTGTCCCAGAATCCTCCTCGTAACGCCAGTCCTGTTCTTCCAATTCTATAATTTAAAGTTATGTCGGCATTATATCCATTGGACATGTTTCCTCGAAACAGATCTAAGCCTTTGCCATCGAGGAAGTTGATTCCCCCGTTTAATGCTACATCAATAGCAGTAGGCGCCAAAGAAGGTTTTTTGCCAGTTTCTTTTGAATTTAAAGCCAAAGATGCTCCTGCGCCAAAGGAAAAGCTTTGAAGTGGACTGGTGTTATTAATGGTACTACTTGAAGGAAAGAAATTTTGTAGGGTATACCGAAAAGCTTGTTTGCCAACAGTAGTGGTATAGTCCAGCTTCAAGTGAATTCCAACAAGATCTGAGACCTTTAAGTTTCCTTTTAAGCCCAGTCCAAGAGAGGTGCCTGATTCAAATCGCGATCTAAAACGTTGGGCAAGCACTGTGCCTCCTCCGCCATTTGGTGCTGTCGCTGAAAAATGAGGGAAGTAAAACCGTTGTACCCCTGCTTTTGGATTAATTTCGAAGGCAAATTTGTCACTTTTGACTGAAAAGTATGGGCCTAGCATAATGT
>JABDNM010000157.1 GCA_013043825.1 Flavobacteriaceae bacterium | reverse complement strand
CCATTGAAGGCACTTTCAGCTTTGAAGGGCTTAATGCAGACGATCAAACCACCAAGAATATCACCCAGGGAAATTTTAAAGCACTCATAGATTAAAAACACAAAATGAAAATCTCAAGTGTTGAGGTTTTTACGTGGACCGGGAGTTGAGCCATTGCTTTTCTTCCGGTTTTTTAGTGCATTGAAATTCAACCGCCGAATTGCGTGGCTAATTCAGAATACGTCATATGCCCTATTGTACTGAAAACGAAAATTTTACAACTTTGGTTAACAGATTAAATCACACGATTATGAAAACTTCAACACTAAAAATCTGTCTGGTGGCCTTTACAGTTGTTTGGGCCGGGGCAGTGAACGCACAGCGAGCTGAAGCACCCGATTTTCAATATGAGGTGGGTGCGAAGATCAATGAAATGAACTTAACTCAAGGGGGAACGATGGTAGTGGCTACCAACGATGGTTTGGTAGGTATCAAGCCGGGCTCCAGTGACCTTTTATTCAATTTTACCGACTATGGAAGAGTAAAACCGGAAGAACTTTTCTTCGTGCCTGCCGCCCCTTATGTGGTGGTTGGACAAACCGGATTTGGCGCAATGACCACCAAGAAAGCCGTGATAGACTATATGTCCGGGAAGAAATTATTCAGTACCGAAGACAACGGCTGGAAGTTGGTTTGGACTTGTGATGTCATGATGCCACAAAATAAGTTGGTAGTAAGCGGACAACGCCGCAAGCAGGACAACTTTGCCCATGCCGTCGCTATTTATGATTTAAATACCGGTGAGCAGGACAGCTACATCGAATTAAAAGGTTCGGAATTGGTTTCTGGAAGACCCTTGTTACTGAAAGACGGATTGATACTTCCAACCGCTAAGAACCTTAAAAAGCTGGATATTAACTCCGGTGACGAGCTTTGGAGCATCAAAGTGGACGACATCAAGTGGATGACCACCGATGAAAGTGAACAGGAGATCTATGGGTTTGAAACAACAGCCAATGGCAGCAATACACGTATCCACAAAGTTGGAGCGAATGGAAGCCTTCTTTGGCCGGAATCCCATAAAGTGAAGGGCCATGTGTCCAATTTTGAGATTCTTCCGGAAGGTTTGGCAGTAGTGAGCAATGTGGATAATTCGGGCAAGAAGGGTCTGGCGAAACTTACTTCTGCCAGGGCTGAATCCAAAATAGGTTTCCTAAGTGAATCCAACGGAGAAGACCTTTGGGAAAAAGCACCAAAAACCAAAGGATATGTTCAACATTTCTATATCACGGATGACGGTATTCTATTCGGAATCTATGAAGGCGGTATCAATAAGATCTCTTTCGACGGGAAGACCTTATTTAAAAAGCCGCTGAAGACCGGGGAGAACATACTCACCATGGCAAATACGCCACAAGGACTTATCTACATCACTTCTTCCGATGCAAACATAGTAGATCTCAACAGTGGAGACCAGGTTTGGAAAAAGCCATTGAAATACAAGCGTGCCGATGCTGTTGCCAGTGATTATGATGAAAAGAACCAACGCTATTTGATCAGCGCCGATGATCAGCTCTTCGCTGTGGATGCGAATAACGGCGATGTAAGTAGTCTGGCAGAGTCCAAATTTGAAGGTAAGGAAGATCCAACCTCTGTAGAAGTGCGCGACTCTGGAATCTTGCTAACCAGTAGTCAGAATATGATGATGCTGGACTGGAACGGTGGCCAAAGCTGGCATGAGTACTATCGTGCTCCTGGCAAAAGCGCCTTCGGTGCCATCCTGGCCGGTGCTTTAGCAGTGACCAGCGCTGCAGTTGCCACGGCATCTTACATGGAAGCGAACAGAAATAGAAACAAGTTGGGTTATTATACCTCACGTGGAGAAGCCTATGCAGATCTGGGAGATAGCATGGCCATGGCAACGGGTGCATCGGTGGCCGAAATGCTGAAACGGTTCAAATCTACTTCGGCTACGGCGAATGCGCGATTCGTGCTCACCAAACTAGACGAAGGCGTTGGCTTGGTCAAGTTAAACAAGGACAGTGGCGCCAAGGAAAAAGAAATTATCCTGCGGGATAAGAAACCCGAATACCAGGTCGATGATTTTGGAGGAGTCCTTTACTATAAGGCCGGAGCCTCGACTATTTATGCGTACGATCTAACGAATTGATCAAGTAGCCAATTTGTTGATGTTGATGAGGGAGAGGAGCCTGCATTAACGATAAACCCCATAGCAGTATGGGGTTTTTTACATCCCAGGAATTTTTTGGGTAGATAAAAAATTAGTAATTTGTATAACGTAAAAAACCGAACCGATAATCATGAAATTCTTTGCAAGCATTTGGTGTGTTCTGCTGTTGGCGACCACTGTTTCTGTCGCCCAGGTTCCAACACCGCAGGCTACAACAACTATCCAGGGCCCCAGCTGGCTTAAAACGAACGCTACAGATTTTACACTTAAGGATAAGAATGGCAAAACGCTAAGCAATGTCAAAGATCTGTTGTATTTGGAAACCGAAACTTTGGCTGTTTTGGACAGGAACAACAGGATAGTTTATCTCCTGGAGGATTTTAAAAATGCGGCTAGCGGTGCGTCAGGTTCGGCCAAAGTACTGGCCACCAATTTGGGTTCTACCTTTTATATCACCAATCCGAATTCTTTCGGGCATTATGTGGACGATAACTTCAAATCTGGCGTTTTCTGTAATATAGGAGGTAGTTATATCTATTATTTAGCCGAAGAGGATGCAACTTTTCTCCTGGAGGATATTCGAAAATTTTCAGACTGGGGTGCCGGGTCCAGTGTTCGCCTGCCCTATACTTCTTCACACATGTACTGGTACCGGGATGCTGCCCAGGGAGAATTTGGGGTGATCGAAAAAGGTAAAACACTGGATTATTCACGAGTAACCAGTGAAAAGAGTGGGAACGATCTCATCGTAAAATGGGATGGGACTCGCAAATACATCTTACCTGGCTATTATACAACGGCCTCTTTCGTATACAAGCCGGTTCAAATGTACAGTGGAACAACTACGTCGACGTCCACCGTATCCAGCAACTGTGTTCAAGGCGATTGTAAGAATGGATGGGGTAAATTTGAGTACGACGGCGGACATTACGACGGTTTTTGGAAAAATGGACGGAAACATGGATATGGCCTCTATAAATGGGAAGGAACCGGGAAGTACATTGGAAATTGGGATAACGATAAAATGAGCGGTTATGGAGTTTATATAGCAGAAAATGAAGACAATATTATCGGCGAATACAACAATGGTAATTTGAACGGCTTAGGAATTACCGTTACCGGGAACAAGTGGGAACAGGGGGTTTTTGTTGATGGAAATCTGGTAACCCCTTATCCGTTTGTGTCCACAGGGCAAACAACAGGGTGTACCGCAGGGGATTGTCAGAATAAATATGGCCGCTTCAAATGGGAGAATGGTGATCAGTTCACCGGTTTTTTTAAGAATGGAAATCTCCATATGGGCACCTACAACTTTAAAGATGGCGGAAAATACTCCGGAATGTTTAATAGCAATAGCCAGTTTCATGGAACCGGACGATATTTTTTCGCAGACAAAGCCTATTATGGCGGCGAATGGAACAACGGGAAATACCATGGGCGCGGTTATTACCATAATGCAAGCCTGGAGCAGCAAGTAGGAGAATGGTCGAACGGAACACTTACCAAGCGAATGAAATAGTTATAATAATTGAAATAAGGCAATTGACGTATTTTATTATCAATTGTTTCTTCTGAAATTTGAGTATATAAAAACCTTTTCACATGAAAACTAAGAGCATATTATTAGGATTGATCTGGCTGCTTTTTGTCGTACAGGCAGGCGCACAGGATATTCCAACACCCAAAACTCCCGGAAAAACGAATACTTCCAACTGCGAAAGCGGGGACTGCGTTAACGGGTGGGGTAAGAAAAATTTTGACTGGGGCTATTACGAAGGATTTTGGAAGAATGGGCAGAGACATGGTTACGGACTTTTCAATTGGACCGAATCCGGAGACTATATTGGCTTTTGGTACAACGATGAAATGCATGGATATGGCTGCTACCTGGGTTCTAAAAAAGACCTTATTGGACAATATGTCAATGGATCACTTCATGGTTTCGGACATACACGAGAACTCGAAACCGACAAGTGGGTGTATGGATATTTCCAGACCTATCTAATCGAAGACGAATACACTTTTTATGATAATGGAGTGTCCACGGGTTGTATAGCAGGAGATTGTCAGAACAAGTACGGCAGGTATAAATGGACCAATGGAGATACGTTCACCGGATTCTTCCAGAATGGAAAGATGTTCATGGGCACCTATAAATTTGTATCGGGCGATAAGTATGAAGGGATGTTCAATTCGAACAACCAGTTCCACGGCCAAGGAAGGTTCTTCTGGGGTGATGGAGGCTATTATGGAGGTGAGTGGGTAAATGGACAACAAAGCGGCCACGGATACTACCATGACAAGAGTTATAAACGTAAGATTGGGATTTGGAGCAATGGAAATTTGGTTCAGGCCATGAATTGAATAGTATTCGCTGGGCGGGAATTTCGGTCTTAACAACTTTCTTGTCTCTACACCATCAACGATGAAGTATCTCCTCTGCTTTCTGTTTTTTGCTTTTGGATTAGGCGTTTACGCCCAGGTGGATTTACCTCTGGACTCACTTCTGAACAAGGCCTTTGTCAATAAAGATTCGGCGCAATACTATTTTACTGAAGCCAAACGAAAACTAAAAACACGGGCAGACACGGCCAATTATCTTTATTTCAAATTTTTTCAACAGGATGTTGCTCGAAGAAGTGACAGCACCGTTTACTATTCTGAATTGGCCCTTCCCAGGTTACGTGGCCTTGATTCCCTGGAGCGAATGCGTAAAATTTATGAACGACTGCACTTCCAGGAGTTGCGCTCGGGTCAATACGAAGCCGCTCTGGACTTTTGTCAGAAGGCCCTTTCCATAGCCGAGGAATTGAAGGACACCTCCATGATCTCACTGCACCTCTCCGACAAGTCGATTGTCTATCACGATTTTGAGGACTATGCACGGGGGGTGGAATACGGCAAGAAAGCCTTCGATATCATGATCAATTCAGAAAACATTAATTACAGGTATATTCTTTTTGCCAATAACGCTACCGGTATCAACTTCGACGATTGGGGTAAAGCAGACAGTGCGTTGTACTACCATTTTGAAAATTTAAAATACCTGTCTAAGGTAGAAGATTCGTTGCCCTACGCTTTCATATTCAATAACATTGGAAACACACTGTTAAAACAGAAGCGATATGACGAAGCCAAGAAATATATCCGGGAGGCATTAAAATTAAACACACGAAGAAATCGGGCATATAACCTGGCGTCTAATTACACCAATTTAGCCACGATCGCATATCGACAGGGGGATTACAGCGAAGCGGAAAAACAATTTGAACTTGCGAAGAAATATGCCGAAGAGAGCGAAAGTATAGAAAAGGTGCGGGATGTAATACAGCAGGAGGCCTGGTTTTACAAGGAGATCAAAGACTACCGAAAAGCCCTTGAAAAACAAGAAGCGTTTTACGTACTAAAGGATTCCGTATTCAGCACCGAACGCGCCGCCACGGTGGCCGAAATGGAAACCAAATACGAAACCGAGAAGAAGGAAAAGGACCTAGCTCAAACCCGAGCCAACTTGGCCGAGACAGAGCTCAAGGTAAAGAAGCGAAACAACCTGATCTATGGAAGTTTGGGCTTTGCTATGCTGTTGGGATTACTAGGATATTTGTTATACAATCAACAAAAGTTAAAGAACCGGCAATTGAAGAAGGAAGGAGAACTGAAAGCTGCATTAAGCCGGATCGAAACTCAAAATAAGCTACAGGAACAACGCCTAAGGATCTCAAGAGATCTCCATGACAACATAGGTTCCCAACTCACTTTTGTGACCTCTTCTGTAGAGAATTTGAAATACGGTTTGGGAGAAAAGGACCAAAAAGTGGCTCAAAAGCTTACTGATATTGGAACTTTCACAACCCAGACCATCTATGAATTGAGGGACACCATCTGGGCCATGAATAAAAGTGAGATCTCCAGTGAAGATCTTCAGGCCAGGATTGCCAATTTCATTGATAAGGCAGGAAGTGCACGGGATGAGGTTCTATTTAATTTCAATGTGGCTCATGAGCTGGCCGAAGGGGCTTCCTTTAGTTCGGTACAGGGAATGAATATATACAGGATCATTCAGGAGGCTGTGAACAATGCCTTGAAATATGCCAATGCATCCAATATCACGGTTAATTTTAGTAAAACCGATCTAAATTATCTGCTTCGAATTGAGGATGACGGTGAGGGGTTTGATATTGAGGAAGTGTCCTTCGGAAATGGGATAAATAATATCAAGAAACGGGCGAAAGATCTTGAAGGTAACGCGATCATAACGTCTGCACCGGGCAAAGGCACAGTTGTGGAAGTGACTTTTTAATAAGAATAGGGCAAATGGCGTATGGTCTTACATGACCTAGGGCGCTAACTTCGGCTATTAAAAGCCTGAACATGCACTCACTCTTTTTTTCGGGGGCCGTACTTTTGGTAAGCGCCTTTGTGATCTGGATCGTTTTTCTCTCCATAAACAGGAAGATCGAGTCGAAGTTCGTACTAAAGATTGAAGAATTACAAGGATCGATCGGTCTGCATACAAGGCAGATTCAACATCGCGATGAAGGTTTGGATCGATATAACTTTCTAAAATATAACCTGGATGAGGCCTTAAGGGTTCAAAGTGAAATCCAGCTATAAATTGTACATTTAAATCAATAGAACTGAAGTGATGAGTATTAAAGTAGCCATAGTCGATGATAATAGTTTCCTGATCCACGCGATCAAAGAAAAGTTATCTTTCTTTGATGAGGTTCAGATTAAACATACAGCTCTGAATGGTAGCGAGCTGCTCACCCGGTTGGAAGAGAATCACAACTTGGATATTGTACTCATGGATATAGAGATGCCTGTCTTGAATGGTATTGAAACCACACGGGTGGTAAAACAAAAGTATCCACAGATCAAGATTATTATGCTCACAGCCTTTGATAATGATGAAAATATATTCAATGCCATCAAAGCGGGTGCCGATGGTTATCTTTTGAAAGAGATCAATCCAGACGAGCTATACCAGGGTTTGAAAGAGACCCTGGACGGTGGAGCAGCCATGAACCCTTCTATTGCGTTGAAGACCCTGAAGTTGCTTCGTAATCCGGAAAGTGTCGAAAACCAGATCGAAAAAGAAGAGATCTCATTGAGTAAAAGGGAGATTGAAGTCCTCGAACAACTTAGTAAGGGGTTGAGCTATACCGTAATCGCCGATAATCTTTTCTTATCACCCAGCACGGTGCGTAAGCACATCGAGAATATTTACAGAAAACTCCAGGTACACTCCAAGATCGAAGCCGTACAAAAAGCCCGGAATCACAATATCATTTAGATGTAAGTTGCGGGACCTCGAACCAATTTCAAAATGTTATCGAGAGGCTAGAGCCCAAAGGCTTCCTTTACGATGTCCACATAGTCCAACTTCTCCCAGGTAAACAACTCCACATCCAAAGTGGTCTTTGTACCTTCAGGACGATAGAATGTTTTGGTGACAACCTCGTTTTTCCTTCCCATATGCCCATAAGCAGCTGTCTCGGAATACATGGGTTGATGCAATCTCAGGCGCTCCTCGATGGCGGCTGGTCGCATATCGAATAGTGTTGCAACTTTCTTGGCGATCTCTCCGTCGGTTAGATCTACCTTGGACGTACCGTAGGTATCTACAAACAGCGCCATAGGTTCAACAACTCCAATGGCGTAGCTCACCTGGACCAATGCCTCGTCACATAAGCCGGCTGCCACAAGATTCTTCGCGATATGTCGTGTGGCGTATGCCGCCGAGCGATCCACTTTACTGGGATCTTTACCGCTGAATGCCCCACCACCGTGTGCACCCTTTCCACCATAAGTGTCGACAATGATCTTGCGACCTGTTAAACCGGTATCCCCGTGCGGGCCGCCAATCACGAATTTGCCCGTAGGGTTGATGTGGTATTTGATCTGATCATTGAACAAGGCCTGAATTTCCGGCTTGAGTTTTGCTTTCAGGCGTGGAATTAGAATTTCGAGTATATCTTTTTTAATCTTCGCCAACATGCGATCATCGTCAAGGTCGAATTGATCGTGTTGTGTAGATAGTACAATAGAATCTATTCGTACTGGTTTGTTATCATTGTTGTATTCAATAGTCACCTGACTCTTAGAATCTGGTCTCAAATAATCGATCTCATTGTTTTCCCGCCGCAATGCTGCCAACTCGATCAGGATCTTATGAGAAAGGTTTAAGGCCAGGGGCATATAATCATCCGTTTCCCGGGTAGCATACCCAAACATCATTCCCTGGTCTCCCGCTCCCTGCTTTTCCTTACTTTCACGATCTACTCCTCTGTTGATGTCGTCACTTTGCTCGTGAATGGCAGAAAATACTCCACAAGAGCTACCATCGAATTGGTACTCACTTTTGGTATATCCAATTTGGTTGATTACCTCTCGGGCGATCTTTTGAACGTCCAGATATACGCTCGATTTTACCTCACCGGCAAGCACCACCTGTCCTGTTGTCACCAACGTTTCACATGCTACCTTAGATTGAGGGTCGAAGGCTAAAAAATGATCGACAAGAGCATCGCTTATCTGGTCGGCAACCTTATCCGGGTGTCCTTCAGAAACACTTTCCGAAGTAAATAAATAGGCCATAGACTGGGTTTAAAAATAGTTTAATCTGATGCAGATTTGACGTCAGCGTCGAAGGTAGTTTTCACTGCCTTTAGCATTTTTTTTCGAGGTTGCAATCAGTCAAATCTTTCCTCTAATTGAGCGCAAATGTAGTGATTCTGGTAAAACTACGAAAGGGAATTATTGTTTCTGTAACACGGCACGCTGAACGGTGCTTATGGGATACGAAATGACCTCCGTCTTGTCTTCATTATCGGCGAAGGTAACCCTTCGATCATTTTTATTGCTCGCGACAATTTCGAAGATCATGGTATCGTCTTCAAAGGTGATAAACGTAGTCAGTAAGCTCCCACCTACTTCAAACAACGCATACATTCTGTTACCAAGTACTTTGTCGTCCAGGATGATTCCATTGTTTTCGTCCACCACATATTCTCCCCGCTCCTTGTTCTGCTCGATGAGGTGATAGGCTCGTTCCTGTCGGCCAAAATCACCTTCATACACCAGGGTATAACTGTATTTTCCTACGGAATCTGTTGGTTGAAAGTGAAATTCCATCGGGATACTTTGAGAACCATGTTTCGAATGGATCTCAAGGGTTCCACTGTAGATACCAAAATAATCATCGGGAAAGACTGCTGTAGTATTCTGACAACACATAATTTGAGCACACAAGCTCAGCAGGACGAAGAAAATAGTGTTCATATTCAAAAATACGCCAATTTGGTCTCGATTCGTACTTGGCCTTGAGCAATATCGGTTAAACCCGGCCATATCCCCACATTTATTTTAGCCACAGCAGTTTGGAGATAAAAAGTTACCATCTTGGGCATCGTATTTTATTAGATTGTAACCTGCTGATAATTAATTAATTAAATCGCATTTATTGGAATTGGCCTTATTTTCCGGTCTTTTTAAAACAGTTCTCTGAAGTTATCATGCTCTAATTTCGAGCTTACAGCAGGAAACTTTATCTATGGAGGAACTCAATAAGTTCAGCAAAACCGTTACCCAGGATCTCACCCAGCCGGCAGCCCAGGCAATGCTTCATGCCATTGGTCTTACCGCCGAAGATTTCTACAAACCGCTGGTTGGAATTGCCAGTACAGGTTATGAAGGAAATCCGTGTAACATGCACTTAAATGAGCTTGCACTTAAAGTAAAAGAAGGAACACAGGAAAACGATGTGATTGGTCTTATCTTCAATACCATTGGGGTAAGTGATGGCATCTCCATGGGTACTCCTGGTATGCGGTATTCACTTCCATCCCGAGATATTATTGCAGACTCCATGGAAACCGTTGTGCAGGCCATGAGTTATGATGGAATGATCACGGTAGTTGGCTGTGATAAGAATATGCCCGGTGCATTGTTGGCTATGATTCGCCTCAATAGACCTAGCCTATTGGTGTATGGGGGAACCATCGATTCGGGGTGTCATAATGGAAAGAAACTGGACGTAGTTTCAGCATTCGAAGCATGGGGAAGTAAGGTTGCAGGTACCATGTCGGAAAGCGAATACCAACAGGTTGTGCAAAAAGCCTGTCCTGGTGCGGGAGCCTGCGGTGGAATGTATACTGCCAATACCATGGCTGCGGCCATAGAGGCCCTTGGCATGTCACTCCCGTATAATTCATCAAATCCTGCGTTGAGTAAAGAAAAGCAGGAGGAATCTGTTGCTGCCGGTGCCAGCATGTTCAAATTATTAAAAGAGGATATCAAACCAAGTGATATTATCAATAAAAAATCCCTGGAAAATGCGATTCGCCTGGTGACCGTACTGGGAGGATCAACCAATGCAGTCTTGCATTTCCTGGCTATTGCTCGGGCAGCCAGGATAGAATTTACACTTAAAGATTTTCAACGTATAAGCGATAATACTCCCTTTCTGGCCGATTTGAAACCCAGTGGAACCTATTTAATGGAAGATGTACATGCCATTGGAGGTATTCCGGCGGTGATGAAATATCTGCTGAAAGAAGGATTGCTTCATGGTGACTGCCTCACGGTGACCGGAAAGTCCCTGGCAGAGAACTTATTGGATGTTGAGGATCTTCCAGCAGACCAGGACGTCATTAAACCATTGGAACAGCCTATAAAAAGTACCGGGCACCTTCAAATGCTTTATGGCAATTTAGCCGAAGAAGGCAGTGTCGCGAAAATTACCGGTAAAGAAGGATTGAGGTTCTCGGGACCTGCCAAGGTGTTCAACAGCGAATATGAAGCCAATGACGGAATTCGGGACGGTAAAGTTTCCAAAGGAGATGTAGTGGTGATTCGGTATGAAGGACCCAAAGGAGGGCCGGGAATGCCGGAAATGCTCAAGCCCACCGCCGCCATTATAGGTGCCGGATTGGGCAAGGAGGTTGCCTTGATCACCGACGGCCGATTTTCGGGTGGGACCCACGGTTTCGTGGTGGGTCATATCACACCGGAAGCACAGGAGGGAGGTACGCTAGCTGTTGTACAAAATGGTGACATAATCACCATCGATGCTGTCTCAAATTCCATCGAATTGGAAGTTTCAGCAGAAGAAATAGCAAAAAGAAAAACCAAATGGATAGCACCCGATCTAAAGTTTGATCGTGGGGTGCTTTATAAATACGCGAAAACGGTTTCTTCGGCCTCACAGGGTTGCGTAACCGATGAATTTTAAAATTGATATATGGATACACAAACCATTAAAAAAGAAAGCCTCGTTGAGTCGGTGAAAGAACGCATCTCGGGAAGTGAAGCCGTGATAAAATGTTTATTGGCGGAAGGAGTAGATATTATCTATGGCTATCCTGGAGGTGCTATCATGCCAGTTTATGATGAACTTTACAAGTACCAGGAGCAAATTCATCATGTGCTTACCAGGCACGAACAGGGAGCTACACATGCAGCCCAGGGCTATGCTAGGATTTCAGGAAAAGTGGGAGTTGCTATCTCTACTTCGGGACCTGGAGCAACCAATTTGATCACGGGTATTGCCGATGCACAGATCGATTCTACACCGCTGGTTTGCATAACCGGGCAGGTAGGCTCGCATTTATTGGGAAGTGATGCATTTCAGGAAACAGACATCGTGGGTATTTCGACACCTGTTACCAAGTGGAATCATCAAATCACCAAAGCTTCGGAGATCCCGGAGGTATTTGCCAAAGCCTTCTACATTGCTCAAAGCGGCAGACCGGGACCGGTACTCATCGATATTACGAAGAATGCACAATTTGAGGAATTTGATTTCGAATACAACAAATGCGAGGCCATACGAAGTTACAATCCGGTTCCGGAAACCAACCCGGATACCATCGACAAAGCAGCAACAATCATTAATGAGGCAAAGAAGCCTATGATCGTGTGGGGGCAGGGAGTAATACTTGGTCAAGCGGAAGAAGAACTAAAAGCGGTCATTGAACGAACCGGAATTCCTTCGGCCTGGACCATTCTGGGAGCTTCAGCGATACCCACTTCACATCCGTTGAACGTTGGCATGGTAGGTATGCACGGAAACTATGCACCCAATCTGTTAACCAACCAATGCGACGTTCTAATTGCCATTGGAATGCGATTCGATGACCGGGTGACGGGAGATCTAAAGACCTATGCTAAACAGGCTACCATCATTCACTTCGAGATCGATCCCGCCGAGGTCGACAAGAACGTAAAAACCGACGTGGCCGTCTTGGGGGATGCCAAAAAGAGCCTTTCCATGCTTTTACCCAAATTAGCCAAGAATCAACACCCAGACTGGCATCAGCAATTCAGGGACCTTTATAAGGTTGAGTATGAGAAAGTGATCGAGGACGATTTATACCCAAAACAGGACGGTCTTACGATGGGAGAAGTGATGAAAGAGATCAATCTTCAAACCAAGGGTAATGCGGCCATTGTTTCAGACGTTGGACAACACCAGATGATCGCTTGTCGCTATTCAGAATTCAATGAAACACGCTCGAATATTACTTCCGGCGGCCTCGGAACCATGGGTTTTGCACTACCAGCGGCCATAGGAGCTAAAATGGCCAGCCCGGAACGTGAGGTCATCGCGATCATTGGAGACGGAGGATACCAGATGACCATCCAGGAATTGGGAACCATATTTCAAACTAAGGTACCCGTCAAGATTGTTGTGTTGAACAATGATTTCCTGGGAATGGTCCGGCAGTGGCAACAATTATTTTTCGATAAACGCTATGCCTCCACCGAAATGGTCAACCCTGATTTTGTGGGTATAGCCAAGGGCTATTTTATCGAGGCACAACGCGTGAGTAAACGGGCCGAACTATCTGGAGCGGTTGAGGAGATGATACAACATGACGGGCCCTATTTCCTCGAAGTTTGTGTAGAAAAAGAAGACAATGTATTCCCGATGATCCCTTCCGGAGCCTCGGTTTCAGATATTAGATTAAGTTAATTATGGAGCAGCAAAAACAACTTTTTACGGTTTCGATCTATACAGAGAATAACGTGGGTTTACTCAACCGTATCTCGGCCATCTTTCAAAAGAGACACATCAATATAGAAAGTATCAACACATCGATTTCCGAGATTGAAGGAGTTTCCCGATTTTCATTGGTGGTTGACGTAACCGAAGAGCAAATTCGGAAGATTATCGGTCAGATTGAAAAACAAGTGGAGGTGATCAAGGCTTTCTACCATACCGATGAGGAGACGATCTACCAGGAATCCTGTCTTTTCAAGATCAAGAGTGATCTACTATTTGAAGAACGGTCCATTCAGAATATAATAAAAGAGAGCAACGCCCGAATTGTGACGGTGAACCGTGAATTCTTCGTTTTGGAAAAATCCGGCAGGAAACATGAGATCGAATTATTGTACCGCGAACTCAAACCCTTTGGGATCATGCAATTTGTGCGATCGGGGAGGATCTCCGTTACCAAGGACGAAATGAAAATAACCAAACTTTTGGAGGCGTTCAACGCTTAAATAAAACAAATCATGAAAAATTATTTCAATACCTTATCATTACGAGAAAAGTTAACTCAACTAGGAGCTTGTCGCTTTATGGATTCTTCTGAATTCGCAAAAGGAATATCCGCTTTGAAAAACAAGAAAATAGTTATAGTGGGTTGTGGAGCACAGGGATTGAACCAGGGACTCAATATGCGAGATTCTGGCCTGGATATATCATATGCCCTCCGCGAGGAGGCTATATTAGAAAAAAGGGCTTCCTATCAGCAAGCAACATCAAACGGATTTATTACAGGAACATTCGAAGACTTGATCCCAACAGCCGATGTAGTGTGTAATCTCACTCCAGATAAGCAACATACACCAGTGGTCCAGGCGATCATGCCTTTGATGAAAAAAGGATCCACCTTGTCTTATTCGCACGGTTTTAATATCGTGGAAGAAGGGATGCAGATCCGTGAAGATATTACCGTGATCATGGTAGCTCCCAAATGTCCGGGCACGGAAGTTCGGGAAGAATACAAGCGCGGTTTTGGGGTACCAACCTTGATCGCTGTTCACCCGAACAACGATCCTGAAGGCAAAGGATGGGAGCAGGCCAAGGCCTATGCCTATGGAACGGGGGGTCATCGTGCCGGTGTGCTCGCATCTTCGTTCGTAGCCGAGGTGAAAAGTGACCTCATGGGAGAGCAAACCATATTGTGTGGGGTGCTTCAAACGGGCTCTATTCTTTGTTTCGACAAGATGGTGGAGCAGGGAATTGAACCTGGCTATGCCTCTAAACTGATCCAGTTTGGATGGGAAACCATCACGGAAGCCCTCAAACACGGGGGAATTACCAATATGATGGATCGCCTGTCGAATCCGGCAAAGATCAAAGCCTATCACTTATCGCAAGAATTAAAAGAAATCTTAACCCCGCTTTTTGAAAAACACATGGATGATATTATGAGTGGAACATTTTCGGAAGGAATGATGCAGGATTGGGCGAGGGATGATGAGAAACTATTGGGCTGGAGAGCTGCTACCGGGGAAACGGCCTTTGAAAGAACAGAGGCTACTTCCGAACATATTTCGGAACAGGATTATTTTGACCATGGACTCTTAATGGTTGCATTTGTGAAGGCAGGGGTTGAACTGGCATTCGATACCATGGTGAGTTCAGGTATCATTGAAGAATCTGCCTATTACGAGTCACTCCATGAATTACCGCTTATCGCCAATACCATAGCACGTAAGAAATTGTACGAGATGAATCGAATTATCTCCGACACCGCAGAATATGGATGCTATTTGTTCGACCATGCTGCAAAGCCACTATTGGTTGACTTCATGGCTCAAGTGGGTCCAACTTGGATAGGGCGCGACTATCCGGCTAATTCGATAGATAATATTGAGCTCATCCAGGTGAATGAATCCATTGCAACACATCCAATCGAAAAAATAGGTAAATCGCTTCGGGCGGCTATGACTGCAATGAAGTCTATCAATACACAAACCAAAGAAGAACACGCACTCGCTTAATACATGCAAACAGTTACCAACATCATACCTTCATTACAGAGTATCGAAAAAGCCGCTTTCAATTTGAATGGTGTAGTAAAAACTACGCCTTTCGAGCGGAATGAGCGATATTCTACCCGGTTCGATTGTGATGTATACTTCAAGCGAGAAGATTTACAATCGGTGCGTTCGTATAAGATCCGTGGAGCCTACAACAAGATCTCTTCCATTCCAAAGGTTGAGCGCGAA
>JABDNM010000154.1 GCA_013043825.1 Flavobacteriaceae bacterium | reverse complement strand
ACTATGGGTCTGTAGAGATCGGCAACCCATTCGGCTACATTTCCTGCCATATCGTACAATCCGAAATCATTCGGTTCATACGATTTGATCTCGGCCGTAATATCGGCTCCGTCGTCACTCCATCCGGCAATTCCACCGTAGTCACCATCTCCCTGCTTGAAGTTGGCCATTTGATCACCTCGTGATCTACGCTTTCCAGAGCGGGTGTATTGTCCGTCCCATGGATATTTCTTACGTCCACGGTATACGTTATAATTACGCAGTCCAACAAGGCCTAACGCGGCATATTCCCATTCTGCTTCCGTAGGAAGTCTGTAATCGGGTAACAATAGTCCATCCTTACGTTGAACATACAGTCCTGTACTATCTTCATTTCGTTTAAGTCGCGAATCTGCTCGCTTTCCACCTCGGGTAATGGAATCATTCCCTCCGTAGGTGAGCGTTGGAGCGTTCAAATAGGTCTCTGTGCTGAAAACTTGGCCTGGTTCAATATTGTAGCGGGCGTCACGGGTAGTTTCACCAGCATCCTCCAGGATCAATTCGTTAACACGATCGGTTCTCCAGTTACTAAATTCAACTGCCTGAACCCAACTAACACCTACAACAGGGTAATCAGCATAGGCCGGGTGACGCAGGTAGTTATTAGTCATTACTTCGTTGTATCCCAAACGATTTCTCCAAACAAGGGTGTCTGGCACTGCGCCTTCGTAAATTCGCCGATAGCGCTCATCGCTGGGTGGGAAAACTTGTTTGATCCAATCCAGGTACTCCAGGTACATTAAATTGGTAACTTCTGTCTCGTCCATGTAGAAGGACTGAACATGTTGCTGATTGGGGGCATTATTCCAATCGTGCATGGGGTCGTCCTGTACACGTCCCATGGTGAAGGTACCTCCTTCAATAAACACGAGACCGGGGCCGGTTTCCTGTTCTTTTGCCTTGGGATTGTACTGGAATCCGCCTTCTTTGGCGTTCATCTTCCATCCGGTAGCTCTGGAGCTGTCTTTGTAGTTCCTGGACTTATTACAGCTAACCATCAAAGCGGTGGTAGCTACCACAAGAAATAGCTTAAACAATAGGTTTTTTCTAACGTTCATAGTTTCAAATATGAAAAAATTGGGTTCGCAATATAGTAATTAACGACAAAAGTGCAACATTATTTTACTAATTATGCACTGTATAGGTAAGCATACAACTACCGACCAACCTTAGAAACGAACGACTTTTTGAATTATTATTCTATACAACAATTTGTTCCGAAACATTCATACTAAGTGTATATTTGAAGCGTTATTTGTTATGATGAGAAAATTACTTCTGTTAGCTGTTTGTACTGCTGTTTCCTACCTATCATTTTCACAGAACAAAGAGGTAACCATCCATTGGGGAAATACTGATTTTGAGTCGGTTACAAGCTTACTTTCACCGAAGTCGGCTTCTGCCATGGGTCGCGAGCAGGTGCAGTCGCGTATCAACCTGCAACTTGACAACGAGACGCTCATATACCGTAAACAGTGGGAAGACAAGGGTTTTGCAGATCCCAATTCACTTCGAATCAGCCAGATTAAGTATGGAAATCTCACTTCGGAAGAAAGGCGCGACCTAAATCCAGAACTTGTACCCCCTCAACCAAAATATAGCATTAGTAGTACCAAAGGACGTGAAACCATTTATACCACTGTTTCTATAAGCCCAGTGGTAAAATCGAATGGCCAATTCAGGAAGATCCTCTCTTTTGCTGTTGATTATACCTATAATAATAGTCTTTCTCGAAACACGAACCGATTTCCGATCAGTAATTCGGTACTCGCCAGTGGAAATTGGTACAAATTTAAGGTGGAAGAAACCGGTGTATATCGTATCGATAAGAGCTTTTTGAACAACTTGGGCATGAATACAGAGGGAATAAACCCAAGAAACCTGCAAATATATGGACACGGAGGGAAACCGCTCCCCCTGCTAAACCAGGACAATCCGGATCTGGATCTGCCCGAAAACGCCATTCAGGTGGTTGGTGAAGAGGATGGAAGCTTCGATAACGGTGATTTTATCCTTTTCTATGGAATTGGAGTGCGCGGTTATAAAAAAAGCAGTTTTACGGAAAATGGCAGTATGTTGAATCCCTATTCCGATGAGGCCTACTACTACGTAACGATTGGAAACAGCCCAGGCAGGCGTTTAGCGCCTATGATGGAGCCTTCTGCTCCTCCAAACACCATGGTCAACCAATTTGATGACATCCAGTTCCATGAAGAAGACGAATTTAGCCCTGCCAAGGTAGGAAGAAGGTGGTTTGGGAACCGTTTCGACATTGAAAGTGAACAAAGTTTCGAATTCAACTTCCCGAATATCATTACTGGACAGCCAGTAGATGTAGTCATAAGAGCGGCTGCAGCCTCTGAAAGCGAGACCAGTATGGCTGTTTCCATCAACTCGACCAGTATCAATCCTATTACATTCAATCCCATAAACGATCCAACTCTTCTGATCATAGGGAACGCCCAGGCCGAAATACCTGCTTCCGGAGAAACAATAACGGTGGATCTTGCTTATAATAATTCCGGAAATCCCTCCAGCGTGGGTTATCTCGACTATATTTTGATCACGGCACCCCGAAATCTCACCGGTGGATCGGTTCAACTGCCATTTCGCTATCTGGATGCAGAAAATCTTACAGGCATCATTCAGTATAACATTAGCAATACAGGGCAATTCACACAAATTTGGGATGTTACAAACCCTGCCTCGATAACAACCTTGCAAAACGACGGATCGGCTAATATTTCCTTTAAAGCAAACGCCGGACAAATTCGGGAATATTTAGCTGTTCATTCGGGAGATTATCTAACACCTGTAGAGGCCGAAGTGAGTCAGATCCCTAATCAGAACCTCAAAGGGACGATCTTCAACGATGGTTCAGGAAATTTTCAGGACATAGATTACCTGATCGTAACAGCGCCATTCCTTCTTCAACCGGCGCTGCGCCTGGCAAATCATCACAAAAATTCGACCGGACTTAGGGTGAAAGTTGTCACCACCGACAAGATCTACGAGGAGTTCAATTCGGGGAAACAAGATATCGGGGCTATTCGCAATTTCGTACGATATATCTATGAAAACGCTTCCACACCCAATAATCGCATCAAATACCTCTGTTTGTTTGGTGATTCATCGGTGGACATGAAAAATCGCCTTGCGAACAACAACAATATCATACCTACCTATCATACGCGCCGAAGTACCAGTACTTTCCTGTCTTATATGAGTGATGATTATTTTGTAAGCCTGGATCCCCTGGAAGGAAACTTCGATAGCTCAAGTGTGGATGATAAGTTGGATCTGGTTGTTGGCCGCATCCTGGCCGATGAAGTTCCACTGGCGAACATTTTAGTGGATAAAATCATCAATTATGCATCCAAGGTGTCTTACGGAAACTGGAGAAACAACTTTGTGCTGGTTTCAGACGATGTGGATGTTGAATGGGAATACTCCCGACTGGAAGTGACTTTGGATACCATAGGTGACAGGGTGACTAGGGAAAAGCCATATATTAATGTAAAGAAGATCCATACCGACGCGTTTGAACAAGAATCTTCGGCTGGAGGAAATCGATATCCTGAAGTGACTGAAGCCATAATC
>JABDNM010000153.1 GCA_013043825.1 Flavobacteriaceae bacterium | reverse complement strand
TTCTGAGCAGAACCCTGGGCGATCTTGCGAATGCGCCTGTGAATACGTTTTCTTCGTGCTACTTTAGATAATACCATATCTCAATTCTTATGCAGATTTACCTGCTTTTCTTCGTATTTGTTCTCCTACATATCTCACACCCTTTCCTTTGTAAGGTTCAGGCTTGCGGAATGATCTGATCTTAGAAGCCACCTGACCCACCAATTGCTTGTCGTGAGAGGTGAGTTTTATGATCGGATTTTTACCTTTTTCTGAGATCGTTTCGATCTTAACTTCCGTGGGTAATTCCAGGACGATATTGTGAGAGAATCCTAAGGCCAGATCTAATTTCTGTCCCTGATTGGAAGCTCTGTATCCAACACCGACCAATTCCAATTCTTTTGTCCATCCTTCAGAAACTCCGGCAACCATGTTAGCGATCAACGAACGGTAAAGTCCGTGCTTGGCTTTGTGCGTTTTAGAATCGGATGGGCGTGTCACTTTGACTTCGCCATCTTCCACTTTCACGGCAACGTCGGCAAATTCCTGCTGAAGTTCCCCGAGCTTGCCCTTTACGGTGATCAGGTTGTCCTGTATTTCTACGCTTGCACCTTCTGGGATCGCTATGGGATTATTACCTATTCTAGACATCTTTTTATCTTTTGTATGATCCTAATAAACGTAACACAATACTTCTCCGCCTACATTATCTCGCTGAGCCTGTTTCCCTGTCATAACTCCATGTGAAGTGGAGATAATGGCAATACCTAAACCATTCAATACTCGAGGTAACTCATCGGCGCCTGCATACTTCCGCAGTCCGGGCTTACTGATACGTTCGATCTTCCTGATAACCGGTTCTTTGGTTTGTGGATCGTATTTCAGGGCGATCTTGATATTTCCCTGAACTTTGTCCTCTTCAAATTTGTAACTCAGGATATATCCCTGGTCAAAGAGGATCTTAGTCATCTCACGTTTCAAATTGGACGCAGGAATATCCACTACCCTGTGGCCTGCCTTACTGGCATTCCGAACACGGGTTAAAAAATCTGCTATTGGATCTGTGTACATACTCTTACTTTAATTTCGTTTACCAGCTGGCTTTCTTCACACCTGGGATCAACCCTTGATTGGCCATTTCGCGAAAGGTAACCCTGGAGATCCCGAAAGTTCTCATATATCCCTTAGGCCTTCCGGTTAGTTTACAGCGATTGTGCAAGCGCACCGGGGAGGCATTCCTCGGTAATTTCTGAAGGGCTTCATAATCGCCGGCTTCTTTAAGCGCTTTACGCTTCGCTGCATATTTCGCAACCATCTTTGCCCGCTTTCTTTCCCGGGCCTTCATGGATTCCTTAGCCATATTAGTTTCGTTTAAAAGGTAATCCCAATTCAGCGAGAAGCGATTGTGCTTCTTTATCTGTATTGGCGGATGTCACAAAAGTGATATCCATTCCATTAATCCTGTTTATTTTATCAATATTGATCTCTGGGAAAATAATCTGCTCCGTCACGCCCAGGTTATAATTTCCACGTCCGTCAAACCCAGTGGATCTGATGCCTTGAAAATCACGTACCCTGGGAAGGGCAGTAGTTACCAGTCGATCTAAAAATTCGTACATCCGCTCCCCTCGTAGGGTTACTTTTGCCCCAATGGGCATGCCTTTTCTCAATTTGAAAGCAGCGACATCTTTCTTGGAGATCGTTGAAACAGCCTTTTGTCCGGTAATGATCGATAACTCATCAACGGCATGGTCTATCAACTTCCTGTCTGATACTGCGTCTCCAACACCGCGACTTAGGACGATCTTTTCCAACCGAGGCACTTCCATCACGTTGTTGTACCCATACTCATCTCTTAAAGCCTGGATAACACGCTCTTTATATTCTTTCTTTAATCTAGGTATATATGCCATGACTAAATAACTTCATTTGATTTCCTTGACACCCGTACTTTCACATTATCGCGTACCTCATACCCAACACGAGTAGTTTCTCCTGATTTTGTATCGATCAGGGAAAGATTCGAAATATGAATAGGCGCCTCTTTTTGCACAATGCCTCCTTGTGGATTCTTTGCGCTTGGCTTCTCGTGTTTAGACACCATATTAATGCCTTCTATAAGAGCCTTATTCTTTTGCTTGTCAACCTCGATCACTTTTCCTTCGGAGCCTTTATGGTCTCCGGCAATGATGC
>JABDNM010000151.1 GCA_013043825.1 Flavobacteriaceae bacterium | reverse complement strand
CGCCTCATCTGGCCGTGGACATGAGTTATGAGGAATATAAAACGAACCAGGACCCGGTATTGGAGGCATGCCTGAACTTTTCCGCAAGCAATTTTGTAACGGACCCAATGCAATATATGACCGACCTCTACGAAGCAGGAGAAAATGAAAAACTGTTTACCGAGGCGCAGCGTATGATCAACGATCCCATGTACAAATTCTTCAATTTTGAAGCTGAATTGAACAGAACGGGTTACAAAGTATTGAACAGTGGACAAAGTGAAACGGCTATTGCCATTTTTGGTTTTATCACCCAACTGTTCCCGCAATCTGCCAACGCCTGGGATAGTTTGGCCGAAGGGTATATGGTTTCAGGCGATCAAGAAAAAGCCAAGGAATTATACAACATGGCAATTTCTATGGACCCCAATGGTCCTGTTGGCCGAAACGCCAAAGAAATGTTACAGCGTATCGAACGTGGGAATTGACGCGATCATTCGTCAATTCCTCCTTTTCGATTTGGTTTTCGGGGACTGGGCCATTCCAGCTGTTTGCCGGACCTCCGACTAACAGGAAGCACACTTTTGGTGCGATCGGTTTTTTCTGGGTCTTCGCTAGCCATATAGGTTAAGATAGCTGCGAGGATCACATTATCACGAACATCGTCAAAAATGATCTTGTCGTAGGTATCCCGATTGGTATGCCAGGTGTAGTTCCAGTAGGACCAATTCAAGGAACTTAAACTAAAACCGGGTGCACCCGCCGCCTGAAAGGAGGCATAATCTGATCCACCTCTTGCCGGTGTTCCAGGAAAGGTCGTTTCAATTTCATCACGAATGTCGTCCGGGACGGCCTCGAGCCATCTGTTCAGGTAGGCGTACGAATTTAGAAATCCACCACCAGACAATCGCACCACTCGTCCGGTTCCATTGTCCTGGTTGAACAGTGCCTGCAGTCCGTCAACTATTTTCGGATTGTCTTCAACAAATGCACGGGAACCGTTGAGGCCTTGTTCTTCACTTCCCCAAAGTCCAACCAAAATAGTCCGTTTAGGATTGGGATAGTGTTTTCTTAGGATGCGAGCTGCCTCCATCATCACCAATGTTCCGGTTCCATTATCTGTGGCACCGGTACCCCCGTCCCATGAGTCGAAGTGGGCAGAGAGGATGATGTACTCATCTGGTTTTTCCGATCCTTTGATCTCGGCTATGGTGTTGAAAGTGGGAACCACCCCAAGTTCCTTGGACATAGCAACGATCTTGATCCTGGGTTTTTGACCGGATTCGACGAGCCGGTATAGCATTCCGTAATCCTCCAGTTCCAGGTCCACAGTCGGGATCCTCTTGGTTCGGGCTCCAAAGATCTTGTTCACACCAAATCCTCGGGACCAGTTTGAGGTCACGATACCGGCGGCTCCTGCTGCCTCCAGGACCGAAGGAAGTGTTCTTGAATTATGACCCATGTTCTTCCAATTAGCCCTCCAGTTCTTGGTTTGCTCATCACGGGCCTCCTTCATACGTTCGAATGATCCTTCTTTTGCAAATTCTTCCCAGTTGTAATCCGGCCTGCCTGTAGGCTGGTTCATGGAAGCCATAACTAGTTTTCCTTTCACTGAAGGCAACCATTGTACAAAGGCCATGCTGTCTTTTACCATAGGTAATAGTATCAATTCGGCAGTGACCCCTTTTTCACCTGTGGAAGGATTCCAGGCCAGTTGAGTCCCACTTAAACTCTTAATTCGTGGATACACCATATCGATGTGCGTGATACCACGTTCCCATCCGCGCCATTCTCCCCAAGCTTCATTACGCGCCTGGATACCCCAGCCCTTGAACCTATTTACGGCCCAATCATGTGCTTTTTTCATCTGCGGACTCCCCACTAAACGAGGGCCGATCTGGTCCATAAGCTCGTGGCCTAGCACTTCAAGTCTTGAATTGTTGGTGGCTTCATCGATCAGTGCTTCGATCACAGGATTCTTGTCCTGTGCGAATGGGATAAATGGAAAGCATAAGAAAATGAGAAGGAATAATTTTTTCATGGTATGGCTTTTAGAATGACAGAATTCTAAAAATAAAACTAAATCTTCAAAAAGATTCAATTTCTGAAAATTATCTATCCGGAAACGGCTCTAATTATGAAGAAGCGATTGGTTCAACTTTCAGCGCCGGCAAAAATGATTCGATCCTGGAATTTATGGCTGGAGGTGTTTGGGTCGAAGCTGGTTCGACTCCACTCTTCGTCTTCTTTCAAAAAGACATCCATCACTCGTAAAGGTTTGGGCTCAAGGCCATTTAATACGCGTTGTTTGTTCTCTTTCTCTATTTCTTCGTTTTTCTTGTTGAATCGATCGATGTAATAGCGTGATTTATAGTGATCGTACATGCGCATGAATTCTGAAGCAATTATCGAAGCGAGACGCTTGTTTCCCACTATCAGTAAAGCGTTTTCATCATTATCGCTACAGGATGCATTGGAGAAATTCGCCGACCCGATCAATACCTTGGGGTCATCACCCCAGGGATCTACCACGATGGACTTAGCATGGATCTTATGTGCGCCAAAAGCTTTAGCGTCCCAATTTTTACCCATATAGGTCTTGAGTCGGGAAGGTGTGAAAAACCGGGTGTTTTTTCGGTGTAATTTTTCAATTTTCCTCTTAGCCGTTGCATTTACAAGGCCGTATTCAATGATTTTTCCTGAATTTTGCCCAAGGGATTCGATGATCGTCTTGTCCAAACCGAACGGCGCACTTACCATTACGATAGATTTCGCGGAGCTCACAAGTTCACGAGCGGTAACCAGCAAATCTTTTTTTCGCACTGGAGAGAAAAACGTTTTTTCTGCAAAACGATCCTGAAGTACGTTTGCCTGGGTGACCAAATTCAAATTGATGATTTTACTATCTTTCTTCAAGGGATTGTCTTTCATCCCCTGAAAAAATGCTTCATAGTTCACCGCCACTTGCGGGTCCCGGATCACCAGTGCAGTGTTGGTTTGAAAATTAAAAGCATTTTCAGAGAAATTGGCTGAACCGGTCCATACCGCCTTTGGGACGTTGTTTGAAAGTCGGATTACCACCTTATTATGACTAATGTTCACATTGGTTCTGGGAAACGAGATTTCCTCAAGCTGGAAATCGTGGATCATCTTTTCATTCTTTTCGGTGGAATGTTTGCCAGGCTTGGCATCATGTACCATTTGTACCGTAACACCCCGATCCACTGCATCCCGAACAGCCTGGGCTACTTCAGGATCGTGAAATTCGTAGATAGCAATGTGAAGAGCTTCATCGTTTTCGGTGGATTCTATAAATTCCAATAGTGATTCCTTGAGTCCGCGTGACAGCCAATTGTAAGCTGCGGCTCCAACTTCCTTTGGAGCTTTGTTTTTGAACCGACTTAAATATGCGCTTGCAGCAGTTACACCACGATTAACGTAGATCCCTAAATCATCTTGATCTTCCCGGGAAGGCCGGATCAAGAAACTGATCGCCTTATGTGAACGCACCAGTGCACCGGGATCTCCACGCATTTCAAAGACTTCAAACCGATAGGCATTTTCAGGTTTAAGTGAATAATCGTTCCAGCGAAACCGCTGGAAGGGAGCTTCCAGAGAACTCACCTCTTCACCGTGGTCCGAATCATCACTTTTAAACCGTTTATAGCCACGAAGCCATCTTAATTCGGTCACTTCTTCAGTGATTGGATTAAGTTCAGAGCGCCTTATAGCAAAGCCCTTGAGGCCAATTCTGTTTGATGGATCTTTCAAATCCCATCCAATAATTACCGAGTAGGTACCCACCAAAGCCGCACCCTTATACTTAACGCTTTGTGCCCGAACGACGGGTTGAAAAGTAATAGACATGTAAATAGTTTTAGATCCTATTTAGAAAGGGGAGACCAATAAACAGCTGGTGTTATACTAAATAGTACAGTTAAAGGGAGATGATTAAAGATACAAAACTTTTTCTGCTTTTCTTTTTTCTGAAGGCCGTATCTTGTAGTTCAAGTAAGATTCAGTATGAAAAAAAATATAACAATTCTGTTTTTCCTTTTCGTTACGTTGATGTGCGGTGCCCAGGTCCCAGATTGGCATCAAAATGAAATGGAAAGACAGGTAGGTATTTGGAAAGCAAGTAATTCGGAATATATGAACGAAAATGAAACCGACGATGCATATGCGATCGAGTGGAAATGGGGAGTAGGACAAAAGTCGCTCCTGGGAATCCTCTTCGGAATGAAAAATGGTGAAAGGACCAACGATTACTGGCAGTTTGTGCAATTCTGGGACTCGAAAGTGCAAAAAGTGAGAGTACTTCAGATTGCGATGTTTGGAGTATATGGAGAAGGGTTTTTAGAACGAATTGACGCATCGAACAGTAAAGTAGTGCAGACATTTGTCACCCCAGATGGCCACTCATATTCCGAAGGACATACCACCCAGGTCTTCGATAATTATGAAGTATCCATTTCTTATGAAATTAAAGAGGGAGAATGGATCAAGAAGAGGACATACACCTGGCATAAGCAAAATTAAGATTGTGCATGATTTTATTTGTAAAACATATCATTTTATCCTTACTACTTTTACAGGCGATGGGAACTAGTTTTGCTCAGGATGAATTCGAGGAAATTCGAAGACAAATGGTGGAGGGCCAGATCATTTCTCGTGGCATCACCGATCCTGCGACCCTGGATGCTATGTTCAAGGTGCCAAGACATGAGTTCGTTCCAGCCAATGCAAAACGATATGCGTATAGGGACGGGCCTTTGTCTATTGGGGCGGGCCAGACTATTTCACAGCCCTATATCGTCGCTTTTATGACCGAGGAACTTCAGCTAAAACCACAGCATAAAGTATTGGAAATTGGCACGGGTTCCGGCTACCAGGCCGCCGTACTGGCAGAGATCGTGGAGCAAGTGTATACTATCGAGATCGTTGAATCCCTGGGGAGAAGGGCTGAAAATACCTTAAAACAGCTGGAATATGATGGAGTCCACGTAAGGATTGGAGATGGATATGTAGGGTGGCCAGAAGAGGCACCGTTTGATGCGATCATTGTAACGGCTCGGGTGAAGGAGATTCCACAGCCCCTGCTGGACCAACTAGCAGAAGGAGGGAGAATGATCATCCCTGTTGGTAAAAGCAACTGGAATGCGCAATTGGTCCTGGTTAGAAAGAACAACGGCAAGATCAAAAAAAAGAAACGCATGGCAGTTAGTTTTGTGCCATTTACGAGAAAACAATAATACCTTCCTTAAAAAAATACAGGCTTTTTGAGGATTGGGGAATCAAATAATAATGAGTAACTTTCCTTTTACTCGATAAAATCCGATTCAAGTTTCAAAAAATAAAAAGTATGAAATGGATAATTGCTACAACATTCTTGTTGTTTTCTTTAGTATTGCCGCTTCAGGCCCAGGGGATCGCTAGCGCTCAGGAGATCATGAGTGCCTTTAATGGTGCCAATATACTTATCACAGACAATAGTCCGACAAAAACCATCGTGGCCAATGTACATTATTGTACCAACAAAGAATTTACTATGGACATTACGGAAACTACACGATCGCAGATGGGAGGGGAGCAGTCTAATTCGTGGCGGGTGACAGGTATCTGGCGATTACACCAACAAAACGGATATAACTGTATACATTATACGTACGACGGAAAGCCAACTCCGCATATCGAGCCCATTTATAAAGACGCCCAGGGTATGTTATACATTCATGGCAAAGAGATGGAGAAGTTGGGAATTGCTTCTTGCAATTAGCAAGTTAGTCCTTCTTCTTGATCAAGGACTTGTCGAATTTTGTCTCGATATTTCCGCTCTTGATAAAATCCTCCAGCGACATTTCCGGTACGGCGTTCCAGATCCGCCAGGAGCCGTCATCCGATCCTGTGATAATGAGTTTGCCATCCGGAGAAAAATCAACACTGTTCACCGAGCCGGCATGACCTACAAACTCTTTCAGTTTAACCCCATCCATATTCCATAGTGCGGCAGTACCACCAAGGGAGGCCGTAGCAATTGTTGGAGCAACATCCCCGGATGTGGGTCCAAAGGCTATGTCGGATACACCATCCTTATGCACCGTATAGCTATGGATCTTAGAAATCGAAAGATCGTTGCCTACCTGATAAATAGAAATGCTTCCATCGTACGATGAAACACCAATGTATTGGTTGTCTTCACTCACACAAATTGCAGTGATATAATCACTAAAGTCAAACCTATTAGTAAGTTTGGCATATGCTGTGTTCATTGGGTCTACCTGCCAGGACCTGTCAAATCCACTTAATACCAGCCTTTTATTGTCTTTCTCCAGGAATGCAAGGGCATTTATGGCATTGGGATAATCCATTGTAAAGACAGCTTCACCCTTCAGGTTTTTGACAACAGCTTTATTATTAAAGCTTCCGCAGGCAATTAGCTGACTGTCTTGAGAAAAAGCGATTGAATTGATTCCGTCCATCCCGGGAAATATGTAAGAACCGGCTAACTCATTTCCTGAAATGGTAAACACGCTAGTTCTTTGGTCCAGCGTTCCCGCAACTAATTTGGTTCCGTCCGGTGAAAAAGCTGCACTACTGCGAATATAACCAAATGAAAATCCCTCAATCTGTTTGATCAATTTTCCTTTCCTATTCCAAAGCCAAGCATCCCCGTTATTCGTGACCGAAAGGACCAGGTCATTGGTAGGGTGAAATGCAACGTGCTGTACGTCATCCAAATGGTTAATAGTAGTACTCTGGTTTGGGTTGATCGATTGTTGCGTGTTCTTTAAACCCAATTTTGCGGAAGTATTGTTCACATTGTAGCGCAATGGCCACTTTCGGATGGTGCTATCATTCGATTCGGTTTTTAGAAAATTTCCGTCCTTGGTAAATCCAATTCGAGTGATCTTATCTGTATGTCCCTTAAACGATTGGATGATTTTGCCATTCCAATTCCAGAGGATCACCTGGTTGTCGTCTGCCGCCGTGATGATTGAAACATTGTCCGGGCTAAATTCAGCTTCACGGATCGTACCGGTATGCCCTCGGAATTCGGCCAATTTATTTCCCGCCATGTCCCAAAGTGTGGCCTGGTCGACAATAGTTGTTAGCAAATGGGTTCCATTTCTGGAAAATCTTGCTTTCATGATCCTCCCGAACTTATTAGCTCGCTTGGGTTCGGTCACGTAATTAAAAATAGGCCTTCCCACTGAGTCGTATAATTCATGGCGTTTGCCATCACTTATGAAAAGCTTTCGGGAAACGGAATCCATTTCCATGATTTGCAGCGGACCCCAGAATTCAGGTAAAATCGATTCAACCAGTTTTCCTTTCTTGTTGTAGATATTAATTGGGCCTTTCGTACCTCCATTGATCACGATACGGTTCAATTCAGGCGCGAACAATACATTCTGGGCTCCCTCAAATGGCCTTATGAAAGAGACTAGCGTATCTTTTTCGATATCGTAGGAGACAGCGGACATGTTTTTATCACAGCAAGCTAGCAAATGGGACTTGTCGTTCGACATCCGCGCTTCCAGGTAGAATTCAAGGTCAATTTTTTTAATTAAGTTTCCTTTCCCATCTACCAGAACATAGTTGTCATTTTCTTTCTTGAATTCATATATTATCGGGCCCGTATCGAATTCCTCCCCTTTGGGCAGGATCTTATAAAATGATTCGGTTTTATAGATCTGGTTGGCAGTTGCCCTAAAATAATCATTAGGGTGGGGGTGGATGGAATCTGCCATCAATTCCATCATGAGTGCCTCAGTGGGGTTTGTTGCCAACCGGTCCTGTGCCATGAAATGAATATCGTAAGAACGCTCCACTTTGGAAGCATTATTATAAGATACTGTAGATACGATCGCGATGCTAAGAAGCAGAGCCATCACTAGTCCCGCCATGATCTTTTGACGCTTAATACGTCGCTTATCTTTTTTGTCCTTACGTTGTGCTTCCTCCTCACTAAGCGACAAATATTCCATGACCGAATCAAAGCCTTCTCGATACCTATTTGCCCATACAGCAGTAGGTTGGAACTGCTCTCTCCATTCCAGCCCCAATTGCAATTCACTACCCGTTAAGGGATCTCTTTTATCCAATCGGTACAACCGGTTGGCTTCTGCAAGTTGTTTGTAAACTTCGGCGGTTTCTTTCTCTTCCTGAACCCATTTTTTAAGGGTGTCCCATTGGCGAATTAAACTTTCATGTGAAATATCAATGTTTTTATCCCCCGAAGGACCTGCGTCGTCAACAATGAGGAAAGATCTGTGATCTTCTATAAACGCGTTTATGACCTTGGTTAACTTCTTTTCAGAGGATGCGCTGAGAGCGATTAAATCGCTCATCTGTAAGGGTCTTCGAATCTCTCGACCACTGTCATCGGTATCTGTGAGGGCCTTAAACAATATTTCGGCCAGCTTTTTTTCTTCTGAAGAGAGTTGCTCCATGGCTTTATCGGCATGCTGCGACAAGGCCTTTTCCAGTCCGCCAATGTACCTGTAGTCATCCAGGTCAATCTCCCCGCTCTTATCGGTATTGGTTTCATGATCCCACATGCGCATAAGAGCATGCTGCAGTACAGGTAATTCATCCTGAACTTTTCCCACCGCATTCAGCAATTTGGATGTTAGTGCCGAATTAAAGATGCCTCCATATAATGTCGCAGGCCCAACGATCACCTTTTTAAGTTCTTGTCTGCTTAATTTAGGAACTAGAAACTGACTGCGATTCATGGCCTCAGGCAGGTTTCTGAATTGTGTACAATCTCCAATAAAATCGGAACGCATGGTGATCACCACATAAATTGGGATTTCCTTTTGTTCTGAAAGCTCAAGGATCAGATTTACAAACTCAATGGCCAAATCTCGTTTCGCCAGGTCTTTCTGAGTCATGATGAAACGAAACAATTCTTCAAATTGATCTACCAACAGGAAGACGTTGGTTGATTTTTCCTTTCGAAGCTTTCGAAGTTCATCGATCAAGAGGCTGCTTCCTTGTTCCTGTAGTGATTGCAAGTTTTCTTCGATTGCTTTTTGAGAGATTGTCTCTTCTGAAAGACCAAGTAGGGCCTGGACGAGATTCCGCAAGGGATCTCTACCTGGTTTCATAGTTGCGATCAACCATTTATTACTCCCTTCAATTAAATAACCCCCTTTAAGCGCGGGAATGAGCCCTGCCCTAATGAGTGAGGATTTCCCACAGCCGGAACTTCCCACTACGGCAACAAAGCGGTGGTGATGCAATCGCTGTAATAGTTCCAGTGTTTGTTCGTCCCTACCAAAGAATAGCAGACTCTCCGATGCTTGGTACGGCCTCAGTCCAACGTAGGGATTTAAGTTCGACCTGCTCATGAACCCAACCCCTTTAGATCTTTCAGAAACTCTTCAAAACCATCACTTTCTAAAACGGCTTTGGCACTGTTATTAATGATTTTCGCCGGCAGGTTTATCAGGGATGAATCCTTCTCGGGTGGTGTCATATATATGATGATATCATCCTTTCCTGCATCGTAGCGGTCGCAATCGATCAATTTTTTCAAGGTAGATTTTACACGTTCGTTGATCCAATCAGGTTCAACATCTCCATAGAGGAAAACGAATTTCTTGGATTCCCTGAGTCGATCCCGCAATTTCTCTTCATTGTTCATGGGATCATCCTCGCAGGGAGCATAATAGGTCATGATCTGGTGTTCGGTCAAGGAATTGGTGAGTTGTCGAACAAATTTATTGTCGTTCTCATGAAAATCCAGTAGCACACTTACCGGCCCATCATGTGATTGGGCATGGATCTCTTGATTCAGATCTTCTTTCTGTATTAATTGTTCTATATGGTCGATCACTTTTTGTGCTAAAGTACTTTTACTTCCGCGAATGAAATCGAAATCCTTATTCGCCAAGTTGCCTTCTTCCAGTTCCTCCATCCATAGCTTATAAGAAGGTTCGTCAATATCGTCCAAATCGGTATGCTCTGGAAGCCAGATAATTTGATCCACCTCATGTTCCAAGGCAATCATAGCTTGTTTTTGAGGATACCAGTGATCTGAATCGCCCACAATCTCGCGACCTGGAATATGATCCAACAGGTGCACCGACAATTGGGATTCCCCAAGGGCCTCCAGGACCGCAGCTTCATGTGCGCCGGCCTGGTCGGGTGGAGGAGTACCCACGATGGCATGATAACCCTGCTTTTCGAGTTCGGCGATCAAGCGTTTACGAACCGATCGAAGTGAATCGGATACTTCTGCGAGGTAAACTGTGAACCGGTCCGACTTATCATCATTGGTGATGATTGAAGATTCTTCCTTTGCTGTCTCTGTGCTCATCGCATCCAGCAAAGCCCATACGGCGTCTCGAATTATTTTTAGTTGCTCAAGGAACTTCTTGGAGGTTGTTTCCAGCGGATCGCCCAGATCCTTTTCCAATTCGGCATCATGGATAGGGTAGGCATTAACACCTTCCAATTCCTGGGGCCAATCCTTGAATGGAATATTCTCCAATAACACATGGACAATGCGGGCGCGGTGGCCCACTTTTAGTCCCAGGGTATCTGTCTTTGCTTTTTCGTAAAATGTAGAGAGTTCCTGTTGGCAATAATCTGACGATTCGTAGCTCGTTGAGTTAAAACAGATCATGAGCGCCGACTTTTTAATGCCATCGGCTATGGCGTCATCGAAATAAACGTTGCCGTCCATCGCCCGGTTATCCCACCATATTTTCAGGCGCCCTTCTCGTCCACATCGTTTGTTCAGCATGAATTCTAAATATTTATAGAACTCATTGATCCACCCTTCCTTTTGATGTAGCATGGGTTTGTTATCCAAATGTGCATAACTTATGAAGATGTCGTATTCAAACCCGGGAACGTATGCCATTTGTGATTTAGATTAGGTCGACTCAATATAACATCGTAGGTCTTACCAATGGATTGGGACGGGAAGTTTAAAGTTAAGAAATATATTGGAACGCTAAACATCTTGGAACCAATACTAAACAATGCGATGAAAAGACTAACTTAGGGAAACCTAACTCCCTCATAACCAAATAATTCATTATTAATCATGGAATCTAAACCAAAACGAATACTGGCACTGGACGGAGGAGGAATACGCGGTGCTTTGACCCTTGGATTTTTGGAACGCCTGGAAGAACTTTTACATCAGCGAACCGGGAATCGAAACTTATTGCTTTGTGATCATTTCGATTTGATAGGCGGTACAAGCACAGGAGCAATTATCGCTGCAGGGTTGTCCATAGGTATGACTGCGAGCGAGATCAAAGACTTATACCTATCGATAGGCGACAAGATCTTCGGGGAAAAATACAGTCTTATTAGAAACTTCGGAAAGCGTATTCGCGCTGAATATAATTTTGGGCCCCTGGAAAAAGCATTGGAAGATGTGTTTGGAACCCTTACCATAGAGAGCAAAGAAATAAGGACGGGATTATGTATTGTTACAAAACGAGCAGATACCCTGAGCACCTGGCCTATTATGAATCACCCCTCGGGAAAATTTTTCGAATCCAATAAGAACATTTTACTTAGAAACGCAGTTCGGGCAAGTGCGGCAGCTCCCAGCTATTTCCTTCCGAAGCAAATCGAGGTAGGAAACAACCAAATGGCCACTTTTATCGATGGAGGAGTGAGCCTTGCCAATAATCCTGCCCTTCAGCTCTTCCTCATTGCCACTTTGAAGGAGTTTCCATATCGTTGGCCGTTGGGAGAGGACAAACTTTCAATTTTATCACTGGGTACCGGGACCTATACCAAACGGTACGAACATGCTAAAATGGCAAAAAAGCACCTTTTAGGCTGGGCCAAGATCATTCCGGAACTTTTCATGGAAGATGCTAATTATTTCAATCAAACAATTTTGCAGTATATCTCCAATTCACCTACGGCTAAAAATATCGATTCTGAAATACTGGACCTCAGGGACGACCTGCTAACCGACAAGCCCGCATTGCACTACGTTCGGTATAACGTGTTGTTGGAAGCAAAAGAATTGAATAGCCTGGGCCTATATTTCGATCAAGATCAAATTGAATCTCTTCGGAAAATGGATGCTGCCAAGAATAAGGAAATATTATACAACATAGGGGCCAAAGCAGCGGCACGAGATATGGATCCGGCACATTTGATCTAGTTGCCATATTCAAGTACCTAAACTCTGTGAAAAATCAACGATCTAATTCCTGGTCATTGAAAATAATAGGGATTTCGTGCTCCATCCCGTTGTTTTGTACAAGCACCACCCGGTCCAGTTGTGAGACTATAGTGTCTATCGTTTTTACACGCTCTTCCAAATGATCAACCCCCCTGGCTAGTCCAGAAAAAACAAGATCGGCCGATTTACTTTTTGCCAGTAGTATGTCGATCACTTTATCCTTTGGATTTACCATGATAACATTAATTTCCGCATCGATTCTGGCTTCTTTTATTGAAAATTCAATATGACGCTCTAAAAACCTTTTTTCTTCTTCAGAATGTGTTACTGAAAATATTTGGATGGAGGATTTCTTCCACTTACTATTCAACTGTATCAAGTAGGATAATAAGACCATTAAGTCTCCATTGCTGTCTTGTCCGCGCCACCAAATATCGATTCGCTTCTTGGCTTTCTTGGGAAGCGGCTTACCAATATGAGCAATCAAGATATTCTTTCCGGAACGTGCAAAGTCGTAGATGATCTCCAGTTCCTTGATCTTTCCTTCCCGCGTTGAAGACCAACCAAAGACTACGGTATTGGTTTTGATACCAGCGATTCCATGGCCAGCTGCCACCTGGTTCATGCCATATTTCATATCGGTCACAACATGCACTTCTGTGAGTGCCTGTAATCCTTCGGCTGCAAGATCCTTCTGCATTTCGTAAGCGATCTCATTGCGTCTTGGGAGTTCATCTTCGTCTTCGGGGGTAATGAGTTTTGAAATGGTTAGCAGGCCGCTATTCTGTCCCAGCATTTCGGTAAACTTCACCAATTCCATGTGTTCTTTTAAATCATGTATGAATAAGATCACGATAGGTCGCCAATTCCGGGAATGAACTTTTTTCGAATTCAATCGCAGTAATGCATACCTGCCTAAATGCATCCATATACCTGTGGAGGCGTCACCCCATTGCTGTTCAAATTTTTTACTCATCAGGTAGATGAAAATCAGCAGTTCCAGCCCCAGAGCAAAGGCAAACGCGAGGGGATTGATGAGCCACATCACAGCCATGGCACCAAGCGATCCCAGGATGGAAACGTACCATGGAACAGATATCGTAGGGCGGTACGAAGGTTCTTTTATAAGCTGTTCGACAGCTGCACTCATATTTACAGCCACATAAAGGGTGAGAAACAATACCGATACATACTGGGCTATGGTATTCAACCCACCTAAAAAGACGGCTCCCACGGCGATCACACCGCTGATCCAGGTTGCGATCGTTGGTTGGCCCGATTTAGAAAGGCGGGACAGGAATTTCGGAGCTAGGCCGTCCATGGACAAGGCCTGTAATATCCTGGGACCTCCTAATATACTTCCAAAGGCAGAAGAAAGTACAGCTCCCCAAACCGCCGGATAGACGATCCAGGGCCCAAATACTGCCAATCTTGTCCAAATAGTGACACCTGCATCGGGATCTGACAATTGTTCGATGGTGAGTGCTCCGGTAATTGCTAATAATAGTGGGATGATCAAGTAGACCACGGCTCCTGTGACCACTGCTCCAAGGGTGCCCCGTGGAATAGATTTTTGAGGATCTTTTAAATCACCACTAAGACCAATGCCAGCTGTAAAACCCGTTACTGCAGGAAAGAAAACTGCGAAGACATACCAGAATCCTTCCGGTGCAGAAGTATAAGTTGCCTGAGTAATTGGAGCCTGAAGGTCATTCATAAAAATGCCAATGATCAAAGCAACGATCGAGGCGCCAACTATGATCATGATGGGTATTTGAGATTTCAACACCAATTTTGCGCTCTTGCCCGAGAGCGCCGTCACCAGAATGATGAAGCCAATTGTCATGGCTTGCAAACTGAAACCAGGCAAGTAATCGTGTACTACAGGGAATAATGCAAGGATTGCCTCAGAGAGGCCGTAGCAGTAAAAAGTCACGCTTAATGTTCTACATAAATAGAGTGGGATGCCAATCGCTCCCCCGGGTTCAAGGCCCAGACTCCGGGAGATCATATAGTATTCACCTCCAACACCTACTTTAATGTTGGTGGCAATGGCAGAGGCACTCAACCCTGTGATGAAGGTGATCGAACTGGCGAGCAAGACGATGATGATGGTATTGATTAATCCTACATTTCCAACCACCCAGCCAAAGCGCAAGTACATAATGAGTCCAAGAATAGTAAGTATGCTGGGGGTATATACTCCCATGAACGTACCAAACTTATGGTGGGAACGTGATGAGGACGATCGTGCGGTCATCGGTGTATTATTTTTTGCGCCTAGAATGCTCTACCTGTTAAAGATAGCAGAAAAATGATAGCACCATAGGAGTTGTGAATAGAATCGTTTTATACAAAGAATTGAAAAACACTCCCAAGAAAAGCCCTTGAAAGTTACAGGTTAATTCCCCAAACGAAATAGATGATTCAACTATACCATTGATAAACAATAAGTTATACATTTACTGTATAAAACGAACTTGTATGAAAACTTCAATTAGATTATTTGCAGCCCTATTTGCACTTAGTATTTTGTGTACAGCTTGTACCAAGGAGAAGAAAGCCAATTACCAGGAGCCTTCCGAAGCAATGGAAGCAGTAGAATAGATTAACGGGTATTAAACAAAAATCCCTCATTAAAAAATGAGGGATCGTTGAGTTTAAAGTGTTCCGAAAACTATCTGTGGATTGCATAGCTACTGGCTTTGGCATAGATGGCCAGTTTGGCGCGCAATTCTTCTTTATTTTCGTGCCACCATTGTAATAGTCTTTTCATAGGCTTGCTATTTATTAGGTTACTACTTTGTTTTAAATAACCAAGGCAAGCAGGCATTCTATTGATTATCAACTAATCAACTAGTACAGATGTGGGACAACCACGAATTAAGTAAGTTTTTAGTAAATGCTAAAACGAACTTGTTTTAGCGGGAAGATTGTGAGGGGTGGCATAAATGTACGAAAATTCTGCTAATTATTCAGGTACTTCAGTATATTTTAAATAAAAAAGACCTTAATCAACTATTTGTTTTTAACAGAGATTAAGGTCAATTTACTATGTGTGAGGTATTTACTTTATGGATGCACTATTGCAACTTTCTTATTGAAAAGAATGCGGCTCCGGTGTCTTCGATATAAACTTGACCGGCATCGGTCTCTTTAATAACTTCGACAGATAATTCTGAGTTTTCGTCGATCTCGATCACGTCGAAGATTTGAATATGTCCTCTAAGAATGTTGGAGTCGTCGTTGATGTAACCATATACCGTAACACTAGGATAGCTATCTGCTCCTCCTTTTGTTAGTTTTAAATCGGTCTTTATCACAATCTCCTCATATTTATCGGCTTCGATCACTTCGATCCCAATGGTCATCTTGATTTCGTAGCGTCCGCTTTCAGTGATCAAAAGATCATCTGCTGTATCGGAAGCTGTAACCTGGTAGAGCGAAGAATCATCATTGTAGATCTCGGTTCCGAAGAGGTTTACCTCGTTTACCGTGCTAGGATTCAATTCCTCGGTAGTATTTGTGCTCTTCCATTTAGCGGTACGGTTCTCTTTGGTTTGCGTAACCCATTTACTCTTGGTAGCATCCCAGGAATAGAATCCGGGACGCACATCATTGATGTATCCGGCTGGTGTAAGGTTGGTTGCCGTATTGAACACTAACAAACTATGTACAGGACTACTTACAGGGGCCGCAACATTGGCTGCGGTCAAGACAACGCGTGGAATCAGGATCCCACCTACATCTGTACCTGTTCCAATTTCCAACAAGCTGGACTTATCGGGGTTTGTATTCCCGATGCCTACCTGGGCACTGGATGCGAAACAAAAAAATAATGCAAATGCCAGGAAACTGGCGAGTTTTGAATTTTGGGGCTTCATAACTTCTTATGATTAATTGAACGTTAGTTAGTAGGATAATCGAATAAAATTGTATTTTAAAGTAAAAATGATCAATTCAAATACGAATATTCCTACACAAACATATCAATTACAGTACTTTCCTACAAATATTTAACGCGAGCCAAACCGTGTCTGGGTGTTTTAACGTTTAAATGTTAAAATACACCGATAAAATACACATAATCCTGTTTCGCAGGTTTGCGATTTCGGCATATTCAACAACTATTTTGCCCATTTACTCTTCGATCACGGGAGCACCGGCATCCTGAAGACGTTTGTAAATTGCATCCGAATCCTGCTTCAGAGAGGTAAGCCTGGTTTGAATATCCTTTAGTTCGTCTTCAACCAATGCCTGTTGTTTTTTGAAAGAACTATTGGCACCATAGGTCGATCGTTCTAAAACCCGATAGAGGGCAAACAATCGTTCACCGAGCAAAGGCTTAGACTTTTCACCCACTTCCTGCTTAGCGAGATTGCCGTTTATGCGAGAATCCAACTCAAGGGTTTTTCGTCTTAATTTGTCGATCTCTTCACTCAACACCCTGGGATTTGTGTGGCTTCTGCTTAACGCAATTTGCATGGCTTTTGTACGATCCTTCAGTTTATTCAAATCCATTGTGATCTTGGAAGCAGCACTGGAGTAATTCTCAAAGGCTCTCCAGGACTTTTCGGCGGTAAGTGGATCCTCGCCTTTTAGGGATCCCCCTCTCAACGGTTTCACGGTAAATGACATTGGCCCGGCCTCTCGGGTGCGTTCACCACCTTCAATGAGATACATGCGAACTGCGTATTCACCCGGGGGTGCCAAAAGACCTGAAGGTTCATCATGATCCATCTTGATTTCTTTCAACGGAATCACATCGGCCGCCGGGTATCTCAAATCCCAGGCCACGCGATTTATCCCTGCCTTGGCCGGAATAGATATATTTCGCACTACTTTTCCATTTGAATTTGCGATCGAAAACAAAAGCATTGGGCCTTGTTGTATTTTTTCCTTTTCCAATGCATCCCAGCCCGGGAATGGAACTGAAGCTGTGTTTTTGTTTTTTTCTGAATCCTTTCGTTGCTCCTTTAGGGTCTTAGGAACCTCCTTCACATAATAGGTGAATACGGCTCCAAAATCGGGATTGGGAGCCACAAAATGCGAGTCTCCCTGACTGCCTTTTCCGGCATTGAAACTTAAATGCGGACGAGGAATATACCACCAAGCATCACGTATGGGGAATAGTGCGGCATCCTGCTGCAAGGTTGTATTATCCACACTCCTCAGGGCAGAATAATCATCGAGCACATAGAATCCTCTTCCGAAAGAAGCTCCTATCAAATCATTTTCCCTGCGTTGGATCGCGATATCGCGGAAGGAAATAGTTGGAACACCACCCTCGAGTTTGGTCCATTTTTGCCCTCCTGAGTTAGAAAAATACAGTCCGAATTCCGTAGCGAGAAAGAGTAAATTTGGATCTACATGATCCTGCACCAGTCGCCAAACCAAGGTTCGATCCGGAATATTAGCAGCAATGGATGTCCAGGACTTTCCCTTGTTGGTACTTTTCAGTAGATAAGGCTTAAAGTCGCCGTATTTGTGGTTATCGAGTGCTATATAGACTGTATTCACATCGAACAGATCGGCCTTTATATCGTTTACATAGGCTGTCGCCGGGACACCCGGTAAATTGCCCACGTTGATCCTGCGCCAGGAACTACCTGCATTTTCGGTGATCTGGATCAATCCGTCGTCGGTTCCTACATAGATCAGCCCTTGTTGTTTGGGTGACTCGGCAATGGAGGTAATGGTGTTGAAATTGGACATGGCGTAGACGTCCCAAGGCGCGTCCCAGGACTGTTGTTTCCCCATAATAGGCAAAGCCAGCCGTTCTTCACTCTTTGTAAGGTCTCCGGAAATAGCAGTCCAGTCGTCTCCACGATTCTCCGATTTCCATAGACGATAGGATCCAAAATAAATTGTAGTAGGGGAGTGGGGACTCACCAAAATAGGTGCATCCCAATTGAAACGCTCGTGGGGTTCGTCCTTTCCGGCAAAAGGCTGAATATCGATCACCTCTCCCGTGCTCATGTCGATGCGGGATAAAGTTCCCTGCTGACGTTGACCATAAACGATATTGGGATTTCCAGGTTCGGTGGCAGGTTGATGCCCATCCCAATTCAGGATAACCTTCCAATCGCTATTTTGGATACCATGGACATTATCGGTTCGCGAAGGACCACCTTCCGTGCTATTGTCTTGCGTACCACCATAAATATTATAGAATGGTTCGGCATCGTCCACCGCCATTTTGTAAAATTGGGTGACTGGTAGATTTTCAATATACTTCCAGGTTTTGGTGAGGTCGAAAGATTCATACAAACCACCGTCCGATCCCACCAAAAGGTAGTTAGGATCACTATTTTTAAAGGCGATAGCATGGTTATCTCCATGTTTGTTCTTTTCGTTCATACGGTAGAAAGTCTTTCCACCATCTTCGGAGATCTGTAAATTGTTATCCATCAAGTACAGACGATTCTTATGATGTGGAGAAGCGTATAGCTCCTGGTAATAATGCGGTCCGGTTCCACCTGTAACGGCATCGCTCATCTTTTTCCAGGAAGCTCCACCATCTTGTGAACGATATAAACCACCGGTGCGGCGATCGGTCTCGAGGGCAGCATATACCACATTAGGTTCATGGTGCGATATAGCCAATCCGGTTTTTCCCAACCAGGACTTGGGTATGCCATTGGATAGTTTTTCCCAGGTCTCACCCCCGTCCACACTTTTGTAAAGGGCCGAACCCGGTCCACCTCCCATGTATGCAGCTATAGTTCGATGTCGTTGCCATGTGGCAGCATAGAGCACGTCCGAATTCCAGGGATCCATGACCAGGTCTGTTGCTCCGGTCCATTCATTATCTCCCAAAGTCTTCTTCCAGGTCTTACCGCCATCGGTGGTTTTATATAGCCCGCGTTCTCCGCCTTTACTGCACAGAGGGCCCTGTGCCGTTACCCACACTACATCACTGTTATCGGGATGAATGAGAATTCTTGAGATGTGTTCCGATTCCTTAAGGCCCATATTCTTCCAGGAAGCGCCACCATCGTTACTTTTGTAGACCCCATCTCCATAACCTACGTGCCGGCCGCCCACATCTTCACCGGTTCCAACCCAAATAGTATCCGGATTATTAGGATCGATACTTACTGCACCAATAGAGTAGGAGGGTTGGTCGTCGAAAATGGGTGTCCAGGTGGTACCCGAATTTACAGTCTTCCAAACTCCTCCGGAACCTACTGCCACGTACCATATGTTTTCATTTTCAGGATGAATATCGATGTCGGCAATTCGGCCACTCATAAAGGCCGGGCCAATAGAACGAAGTTGAAGTCCGTTGAATATCTTTTCTTTTTCCGGTTTTTCCTGTGCAAAAGAAACGGAAAGTGAAGCCAACATAAAGAAGGCTGGAAAAAGGGAATGAAGTGCTCTCATAGCGATGTGTATTTGGTTGTTTTCAAGAATTCGAAAGTTAGCGAATATTTTGAAAAAGAATAGTACTGAAGCCTACGAGAGATTCGACTGAAAATAGTAGGTAGATGTAATTAAAAACTATCTGCTTTCCAATACTTTATGATGAATCTTTAGGATGATGAATTCGGCGGGACGAACCGGGGCAAATCCAATTTCAATAATGAGTCTGCCTTCGTCAATGTCGCGCTGTGTCATGGTTTCACCCAAACCAACTTTCACAAAGAAGGCATCTTCTGGTTTGGAACCCATCAATCCGCCTTTCCTCCAAAAGTCGTTCAGATAGTTTTCGATCATGGACTTTGCCGACGACCAGGTGGAGGCTTCGTTGGGTTCAAAAACCACAAAGGCTGTCGAGCGCCGTATGGTTTCGTCCAAGTGCATGGCAGTGCGCCTCACGCTGATGTACCTCCATTCATTATCATTTCCTGCCAAAGTTCTTGCTCCCCAAACCAATGTTCCCATTCCGGTGAACGAACGAATCGCGTTGATAGATTTCCCGGCAACCGGATCAACATTTAGTAATTCCTGGTCGGCATTGCTAATTGACACCGTAGGACTTATGGTTCCGCTTAGGGCGACATTGGCCGGTGCCTTCCAGACACCTCTTGTAGCATCGGAGCTTACATATACCCCGGCTAGTGCCGCAGTTGGTGATAAAACTACACGAGGGGCATTACTCAAGGCTCTTTTTATAGTTAAGTAGGTCTGTGGCTCGCTAGCTTTGATCGATAGTAAACTTGTCGCGTCCGGGAGGATGGTGACCTCGCTTTCCAGGTAGTCATAGGGGAGGGTAGTATTCAAAAAAGGAGTGTATGCCGCTCCGTTTGCAAGATCGCGGTGTACCGCATTGCGAAAGTTCGCAACCCCTTGTGGCTCATCAAGAACATGAAGTATGGTAAATCGATCTTTCTTTTTTCCACAGTGATGAAGCATAGCATTGCACAATTCGTAATAATCGATCTCCGGGAGTTGTTCGGCATCGGGGCAGGCGACAAGCGTGATTTCATCGATGTTTTCAATCTCGCCTAAAGCTGCCTCGTAATTTTCGAAGGTGGCAGCCTCTAATGGAATGATATAACAGGTGTCTCCTCCATTTTGAAAGTAATGTTTAACCGTATAATAAAAAAGCGAAGTCGATGCGAGCGGATTATCCTGTATCTGGGTAACCGATGCAACTTGAGTAGCAGGATCTCTTTGTATGGTCACCGTATAGTTGTTGGGTATTTTAGCTTTACCAAAGTAAAATTCATAGTCCTGCAAGGAGTTTATCCGTACCGGCTGAAGAAATCCTGAATCAGGGACTATAGCCGGAACACCTATTAACGCAGGAATAGCGGTAGGAATATCGACGATGGAATTCACGAATGGATCAATTTCATTTACGTATACCCCGGGTCGGTTTACGTTTGGGTTTACCTGACTGTACCCGGGAAATCCAAGCCATAGTAAACATACTAGTGAAAAAAGGTAATAATTTTTCATCTCATATATATTGGTTCTTTAAAGTTAGACTTTATTTGTCAAGGAAGATCCTAAACCAGGACATTTACACTAAAAATCTAGATTTTCAAAAGCTAAGCCGCATGTGCAAAGTTGTGCAAGATTGTTCAATAATCGCTTAGAATTGAATTTATCCGGGACACATAGAAAAAATGTAAATTAGTGATCGATACTCAGTTACCTGAGCCTTGTTATAACGGATTTAATTTTCAAAACAAATGAATATAGACTTTATAAAACTCAACAAAATGGCAATTTACGGAGGACTCATCGCCATGTGTATCTCCGGCCTCGGGGCATTTTTACTCGGAAATATTTCAGGCTATGAAGCCAAACAACTCATTGGTGCCTCTCTGGATGGCATTAATATGCTGTGTAATACCATTGTGTTAGCATCGGCTACAATTCTAGCCTTATTACTCACTTTGCTGGGTATTAGCACTGGTACCAAAACTAAATTGAAAGATGAACACTACGCCCAGGTATTGAAAATCGCCAAATTTGATACCATTTTGTTCATTAGTGCGCTACTCATGTTCCAATTCTTTAATTTGCCCATCATGGAGGCCGATAATGTGCCTACGGCCTGGTTTAAATATGTGTATTGGGCGTCCTTGTTCGCCTCCTCCCTCATCAGCGGAATGATGGTGGCGATTGTTTTATTATTATACGGCACGATAACAAATATCATAAAGATCGTTGGCCTGGGTAAAGACCATCCTTTGTTGTCTGATGAGGAAGCGGAAGAGTAGCTGGGAATGGGGAAGATTCAAAAAAGAAGGAAGAAGATCTATCTGCCGGCTCTCATGATCTAAATCATTTTATTTCTTATTTCGCTACTCTAGCTTTATGTCTTCAAAATATCTGGAGATATGAAAACCATCAAACTACTTCGCTACTTTACTAGGAAATTCAGTGCCTTGCTCTTTGTCTTGTTGATATCAATTAATTTGAATGCCCAGATCCTGGACAAGGTAGAAGGGAGCCCGGACAAACCTGAAACACAGGTGACGGAAGTAGTTTATTGGAATGTCAAAGCTTACAGTCCCGACGCACAACTGCTAAGGATCAAGGCGATAAGCAAGGATGGAAAGATCCATGATATCAAGGCCATTCAGGATTCGTATGATACCAGCGTACTCAATGTGAAAGCGTTGGTGAGTGGTAAGGTACTCCCCATAAAATTGATCGTTCGAGGTAATGAACCCTTTTACTCGGTAAAGGCCATCGATCTGGATGGCACATTGATCGACGTAAAGGCTTTTGCGCCCCGCGGAGATGTCCTGGATATTAAGGGGGTGAAGCGAACAGGGAATGTGATCAACCTGCGGGCCATCACCAAGGATGGAGTCTTTTATACCATTGTCGCGGTTTCTCCCGCCGGTGAAGTTAACTACGTAAAGGGACTTAAGATGTTGGACTCCGATGTTGAAGCAATTATAAGTGGAGTTTCGGTGTTTGCCCACGTGAAGGCACTGAAGCAGTAGGGGCTTTGGTGTATCTCAATGAACCGAATGTCTGAAAAAATCACCTCGTACTTCGTAGATCTAGTTCGATATAAATTGTCGATCTTTAGTATTAAATCTAACGACCATGGATGATTATACTATTCTAAGTGAAGACCAGAGTCAATTTGACGATATCAACAAAAAATTTGAAGAGGCCTTGGCCGATGGAGCTCATCGAGCCGAAACAAAGAATGAAGCCAATGAATTTTGGGCTTATATGCAAGAGTGTGAGCGCTATGTTTTAAATGGGTCCTTGCAAACCGGAACTTTTCATCACGATATGGAAAACGCCCTGGTATTGTACCATCTCAATAATTTGATCGATCAGGGGCACCTCACTCAGCTTCTCCGAACCCATTTCGATCTGCCAGCAGCCCAAGTTCGCTCCGAAATGATACCAGAAGAGTGGAATTATGCAGGGTGGGTAGTTGGTGACGGAACCATTTATGCCGCTTCACGGTATTGTCAGTTGGATTATCGCTGGACCTTGGTGATGGTGTTTTATTACTACTACAAGCTACGACCCGAAAAAAAGCACCCTTTTGTTCCGGCAGCCATGAAAGTATTGAACGATCCTGTGTTGGAGAAGGCCAGGATCGCGATCATAGGCGACTGGGGTACTGGCATCTGGAAGGATGGGAAGAAACAAAAATGCCCGGCAGAGCTGGTCATCCAGGGAGTTTTAGATCTCGATCCCGATTATATCATCCACCTGGGGGATGTTTATTATGCAGGCACACCCAAAGAGGAGCGAAAGCATCTGTTGGATCTGCTGCCTTCCAAGTACAAGAACAAGGTATATACCATGAACAGCAACCATGAGATGTACGACGGAGCCAATGGGTTGCTGGGAACCACATTACAGAATACACTTTTTGAACAGCAGGGAGGAAGCAGCTACTTCTCTCTGGAAATAGGGGACTGGGTCCTGGTTGGATTGGATTCGGCATATTATGATGACAGTTATTTATATATGAGCGGTTCTTTGTGTAATGAGGAAGGAGGACAGCAACAATTGGACTATTTAACCAAGGCCGGTCAAGGTGATAAAAAAGTCATGCTCATGACTCATCACAATGGAATTTTGGTAGATAAGGATGGTCCGGCCACCAATACTACCCTTTGGTCCCAGGTGCAAAAAGCCCTGGATGGGGGTTTGCCCGATGTATGGTATTGGGGCCATGTGCACAATGCGATTATTTACAGGGACGACCTGTCTTTGTACAAGAATTCGAAAACGGGAACTGCGCTCACATCAATAATGCGATGCTGTGGCCATGCCTCAATTCCTTTTGGAAATGGAGATTATTTGAAGCATGCCAGTGCTGGAAGTAATCCGGACGTACTTTTCTACGCCACCACGCCCATGCCAGACCCCACCGATGAAGTTCAGAAGCTACGGGTGATCAACGGATTTGCCATGATTGAGATCAACGGCTCCGACTTCTCCGAAACATTCTACGAAGTATCTAACGAAAACCCTAAACCCAAGCAGGTGTGGCCAGCCTCATAAAAAATAAAATTGACTATCTTTAAGTAATCCCCAAGTAATGTATCTTATTAAGTATCAATGGACAAAAAAAGTGCATTCCTTGAGAAATTACGAGCCATCGTTCTCGATAATTACACCGATGAACAGTTCGGGGTAAGTGAATTGGTCGAGCAGGCGGGGATGAGCCGTTCCCAAGTACACCGGAAATTGAAATCGGCTACCGGGCAATCGGTGAGCCA
>JABDNM010000135.1 GCA_013043825.1 Flavobacteriaceae bacterium | reverse complement strand
GTACTGCATGGTGTGTCCTACAATATTCGCCACTTTACTGTACCTGCCGTCATCAAGGTCCTTCATGGAATGCATGATACGGCGCTGAACAGGCTTGAATCCGTCTTCAATGGCCGGAACAGCCCGTTCCAAAATAACATAACTGGCATAGTCCAGAAACCAATCTTTATACATGCCCGTTACACGGGTGATGGTCTCACCACTATCCCCGCCCTCCGATTGGAGGCTGGGGTCCTGGTCCATTTCTTCGTTTTCTTTATGCGTGTTTTCCTCGCTCATGAATCTTTTCAGCCGTACTGATTATTATCAACCGCAACTTAGTCTTCTACCTTATCCAGTTCTACTTTCAGATTATTAATAATGAATTCCTGCCGGTCGGGAGTATTTTTGCCCATGTAGAAGCTAAGCAGTTCATCAATGCTCATGGCTTTATCGAGCATGACAGGATCCAAACGAATGTCCTCCCCAATAAAGTGTTTGAACTCGTCGGGTGAGATTTCCCCCAATCCCTTGAATCGTGTGATCTCGGGTTTAGGTTTTAGTTTTTCAATCGCATTCACACGCTCCTCTTCGGAATAACAGTAAATGGTTTCTTTCTTATTTCTTACTCTGAACAAAGGGGTTTGCAGAATGTAAAGGTGCCCCTCTTTGATCAATTCTGGGAAGAATTGCAGGAAGAATGTAATAAGCAGCAGCCGAATGTGCATACCGTCGACATCTGCATCGGTTGCAATCACTATATTGTTGTATCGCAGGTCTTCCAGCGAATCCTCGATATTTAGCGCGGCCTGTAGCAGGTTAAATTCCTCGTTCTCGTAGACGATCTTCTTGGTAAGGCCATAACTATTCAAGGGCTTACCTTTTAAGCTGAACACCGCCTGGGTATTCACATCCCGGCTTTTTGTGATACTTCCACTGGCCGAATCACCCTCGGTAATGAACAAGGTGGTCTCCAGGCTTCGTTCGTTCTTGGTATCACCCAGATGTACCCGGCAATCCCGTAACTTCTTATTATGCAAACTTGCTTTTTTCGCTCGTTCCCTGGCGAGCTTTCGGATACCGCTCAGTTCTTTACGTTCCTTCTCCGCCTGTTGGATCTTTTTCTGGATCTTTTCGGCCACTTGAGGATTCTTATGCAGGAAGTTGTCCAACTGCGTCTTTACAAAATCGTTGATGTAGGTTCGAACGGTTGGCAAGCCACCGCCCATTTCGGTAGAACCCAATTTCGTTTTTGTCTGACTCTCAAATACCGGCTCCATCACTTTGATACTAATAGCCGATACGATGGATTTCCGAACGTCGCTTGCGTCGTAATTCTTTCCATAGAACTCGCGAATGGTTTTCACCAGGCTTTCTCGAAATGCGGCCTGATGCGTACCTCCCTGCGTTGTATTCTGGCCGTTGACAAAACTGTGGTACTCCTCGCTGTACTGTGTTCTACTGTGCGTAATTCCAACTTCGATATCATCTCCTTTCAAATGTATGATGGGGTACAACATGTCGTCCTGGGACATATTATCTTCGAGTAAGTCCTTCAGGCCATTTTCGGAATGGAATTTTTCACCATTGAAATCGATGGTAAGCCCGGGATTCAGGTATACATAGTTCCGAAGCATTTTTTCCACATACTCATTCCTGTACTTGTAGTGCTTGAAAATGCCTTCATCCGGGATGAATGTGACTTTGGTTCCTTTACGCTTGGTGGTTTCCTCCGGATCGGGGTTAGCGGTAAGTTCTCCCAGTGAAAATTCGGCGGTCTTCATCTTATTCTCACGAACCGATTCAACTTTGAAATAGGTAGACAATGCATTTACCGCCTTTGTTCCTACTCCGTTGAGCCCAACCGATTTCTTAAAAGCCCGGGAGTCGTATTTTCCACCTGTATTCATTTTGGAAACCACGTCCACCACTTTTCCCAGGGGAATCCCTCTTCCGAAATCCCGCACTCGAACTTCCTTTTCCTTAATGCGGATCTCAATGGTCTTCCCTGCACCCATGACAAATTCGTCGATGCAATTATCGATGACCTCTTTCAGCAAAATATAGATTCCGTCATCGGGAGAAGAACCATCACCCAACTTCCCAATATACATTCCGGGACGCATGCGTATGTGCTCCTTCCAATCGAGGGATCTTATATTCTCTTCGGTATATTTTGCTTGAGGCATAAACCTAGGTTCTATCGTGGCTAATATAGAATTTCAGGGTAAAAATTAAAACCGAACCATCCTAAAGTAATTAACAAAAAATGCGGCAAATTGTTAAGAAAATACCTTCATGCTATTTCTCATGTTGCAGGAATTCCATAACTTGAAAACTCTTAAACTTTCAACCAATTCATTATGAAGAAATCGTTACTACTATTATCGATATTTAGCCTGTTTTTATTGTGTTCCTGTGGAGGTATTGGTGAAAAAAAAGCCGAGACGCTCGATACTTCCGATTTTAGAACCGAATCGGCCCTGGGAACCTATGAAATGGCTGTTCCCAAGTATATGAAGCCGGCTACAGATTTGAACGCCGATGCGTCCATGCAATTCCAGAACATCTTCAAGGAAACATATCTCGCCGTCATCGATGAGGACAAGCAGGATTTCGTGGATGCCTTTAAAGAATTGGGAGAATACAACAGTTCACTATCTACAGTGGGTAATTACCGGAAAATCCAGGTAGATTACTTTCTGGAAAGCCTGGACTTGATCAGCAAAGAAGAACCAAGAGTTTTAAAAATCAACGGCATGGATGCCGAACAGATCGATTTTACAGGTCGTGTGGCCGGAGTCGATTTTGATATCTTCTATGTAATGACCTTTGTGGAAGGCAATGATAATCTCTATATGGTGATGACCTGGACCTTGGGTAGTTCCGAAGGAAAGTACAAGGAAACGTTCTATGAAATGGCCGATTCCTTCCGGGAGATCTAATTTGAATTATTTTCTTTTATAAAGTTTCATGTACACACCAAGTCTGGAAAAGTGGGCGACTTCCTCCCATTGTGTTCGCAATTCTTCAATTCCATCATCCTTGGTCCTGTTTTCAATATTGGAAAACAGAAAATAGGGATTGCTCTCAAAGTCGGGCTTAGCAAATTTCGGATCGAAACGATTTGCTTCGTTCAAAGTTGACATGTGCTTACTGTTCAGGGCAAGCTGGGTGCCTATTTTGTCGTTCGGGATGTTTGCTTCCACAATAAATGCCAGCATCTTCTCTTCTACCGAAAAGTAATTCAAATAGGCCAGGCTGCTATCCCATCCCTGGGTGATCTTGGCCGGATAGATCCAGAAATGTCCGGCGATTAGACTTAACACCGAAATTGTGATCACTATTTTTCTCGTAGACGCAACCACTTCATGTTCATATAAAAGATTAACAAGCAGGATGGTTGCCAGCAAAAAACAGATCATCAGGTAACGCGGTCCCATGGGATTGCTGAACGGCACAAAGCCAAGGAAAAAAACCAATGTAAAGACCACCAAAGGGATGAAGGTCTTTTTTGAGTTTACAGACAACGCTCGTTTCTTATTTCGAAATGACCTTAGCAAGAGCAGCCCCAAAGGAATCCAAATTACGATCCGTCCAAAATCGAACAGGTTTTTAACAAAGGCAGCCGCATTCTTGGCAATTCTTCCAACCCCTGCTGCTTCGCGATGTGGAGCGAAATTTTCGTTCTTCGAAATGAGTACCCAACCCAACTCACCATACTGTACTACCAGAAACACCCCAAATGCCAGCAGACCTATCCCGTAGGCTCGTAAGGTCTTTGGGTGGTATTCTAATTCGGCAAACCGCACCAGCAATATATGTATCAAACCAAAGGCAGCGACACAATAGATCCCTCTCAGGTTGGTGAGTAACAATCCCGTTATCGCGATGGAATACCAGATCCATCTATAAGTAAACAAACTGTTCAGTCCGAGTAAAAGAAAGAACAATAACAACATATCGTTGTTCAAAATGGTCGATTGCGCGATCAAAGTGGGGTCCAGCGCCACCAGAAAGAAAAACAGGATTGATACCCCGGCTGTGAATCGTTTTTTACACAGCAGAAACAATTGATAGAATACGCCCGCATTCACCAATAATAACAATAGACGAGCTGCCCAGAGGGTCTTTCCAAATAAAGTCCAGAACAGGGCGATAAGTGCGATCCAGAGCGGCGGATGCCCCGAATTTATTTCTGTAGGAACAATGAGCGTGGAGAAATTATTTTCGTAGATCCAACTTGCACGATATGCCTTGCTTATACCATCCCAGAAGAACGGAAGGTTCATGAGAAGTATATATTCGAGCACAAGAAGTAGCCCGGTTGCAAGAAGAATTCTTTTTTCGAGTTGGTTCACGATGGGAAGTTACGAACTTGAACTTAGAAGCAATGGCATAGAGCTAATACCGAAGTAAAAATGCTCTCTGTTAAACGTTGAATCGAAAATGCACCACGTCGCCGTCCTGCACGACGTACTCTTTTCCCTCAACTCCCAATTTTCCGGCCTCGCGTACTTTTGCCTCACTTCCATATTGTACGTAGTCCTCGTATTTGATCACCTCGGCACGGATGAAGCCTTTTTCAAAGTCGGTGTGGATTACGCCGGCTGCCTGTGGAGCCGTCGAGCCAATTGGGATTGTCCAGGCACGTACTTCCTTTTCACCGGCGGTAAAATAGGTTTGCAAATCCAGCAGCTTATAGGCGCTGCGAATCAATTTTGCCGAGCCAGGTTCATCCAGCCCCAGGTCGTCCAGGAAGAGTTGTCGCTCTTCGAAGGAATCCAGTTCGGTAATATCTGCCTCTGTACCAACTGCCAGGACAAGCACCTCTGCATTTTCGTTGGAAACTGCTTCTTTTACCCGTTCGACATATTCATTCCCGGATACCGCTGCCGCCTCGTCTACGTTACACACATAGAGAACAGGCTTATCTGTAATGAATTGAATTTGATCGATATATTCTTCTCGTTCCTTATGGGTTAGATCGATCGCTCTAACAGATATCCCGCTTTCCAATCCTCGTTTAACTTTTTCCAGCGCTTCTTGTTCCTTCATGGCTTCTTTATTTCCGGTTCGCGCGGCGCGAAACACTTTTTCAAGTCGTTTTTCGACCGTCTCAAGATCCTTCAATTGAAGCTCAATATCGATGGTTTCCTTATCTCGAATAGGATCGATACTACCATCAACATGTACCACATTATCATTATCGAAGCAACGAAGTACATGCAGGATCGCATCGGTTTCACGAATGTTCCCCAGGAATTGATTTCCCAGGCCTTCGCCTTTGCTCGCTCCTTTCACTAGGCCGGCGATGTCAACAATCTCCACTGTCGCAGGTAAAACTCGCTGCGGGTTGACCAACTCCTCCAATTTGACCAGCCGTTGATCGGGTACATTTACCACTCCAATATTTGGT
>JABDNM010000120.1 GCA_013043825.1 Flavobacteriaceae bacterium | reverse complement strand
TATGAAGGCTTACCCAAAGGGACTAGGATTGTTTTTACTAATATGTCCGAGAATGTAACGGTTAAACCTAAAAAGCAAAAGGCCGAAGTTGCAAATAATGATATTTCTTTTTTAGTAACAAAACCAATGGGCGAAGTAACCGTAGTTTTAAAGGCAAAACAAGCCGGTGGTTGGTTACTTAATTACAGATTGGAATTCCCGCCAATTGAATGATTACCTTATCCTGTATTTTCCAGGCGAGGGTTTTAATATTTCAATCTTTTGACTTAGTATTGCGGTATGCAAAATGAGCGCAAAAGAGCCCTGATCAGTGATTTAATTCTATTAGCCAAAGCCGATGAGAAGCTAACTGGGTCCGAGTTGGATTTTATTTATCGCCTGGCAAACCGTATGCAGGTGACCCCGGAAGAGGTGGATCAACTTATGGGCGATCCCCTGCCATCAAAACCTATTTTTTCTGAACTGGAACGTATCACCCATTTTCATAAACTGGTTCTGTTGATGAACGTAGATCGTGAAACACATCCCAAAGAAGTCTCTATGATTAGAAACTTCGGGTTGAAAATGGGAATTCGTCCCGGAGCGATCGACCAGATACTACAAACTATGGAAAACTACGAGGACAAAGTTATCCCAGCACAAAAACTCATTGAGATATTTCAGACTTATTACAACTAATCTCATAGTTTTTACGCCAAAATGGCTGGCTTTCAGCGTACTTAATAGACAAAATGACCGATTTTTATTTTTGGAATCTAATTTGCATTAGACCGAATAAATATTGAATTCCAAACAATAAAAAGTCATGAAAACAGTTAAAAGAAATAATTTCTGGTTCCCATCGGTATTGGATGATTTTTTCCCGGAGAATAAATTGGATTCGCTTAATTATGAAACATTTAGCATTCCAAAAGTAAATATTAAGGAAAATTTGTCGAGTTTTGTAATCGATTTGGCAGTGCCGGGTCAGAAGAAGAAAGATTTTTCTATTGAGTTAGAAAACAACGTATTAACAGTATCCTCGAGTTTTTCCCCCAAGCGAGAAACTACAGATACTGAGAACGAAGAAAAATATACTAGAAAAGAATTTAATTACGGAAGCTTCACGCGTTCCTTCACGTTGCCCGAAGAGGTAAATACTGAGAACATTGAAGCATCCTATACAGATGGAGTTTTATCCATCACAGTTCCTAAAACGGAATTGAAAGAAGACATTAAACGCATGGTTGAGATTTCATAATTGAAATTTAATTTGGTTAGTTAGTTGAAAAAGACCGCGCACTACTCAATCGGTGCGCGGTTATTTTTTTACCTCCTGCGTCTCTTTCCACCGGTACCTCGCTCCATTCGGTCAACGAACGAACTGTTATCTGAATCTTCCAGAGATCTTTTCAATTCTGCCAATTCTTCTTCTGTTAACTCACGCCATTGACCAATGCCTAAATCGCCCAATTCAATATTCATGATCCGAATACGTTTCAACTCGGTTACTTCATAACCCAGGTAATCACACATTCTACGTATTTGCCGATTCAACCCCTGGATCAATACGATCCGGAAAGAGGTTCGGCTTATTTTTTCAACTTCACATTTTTTAGTGATGGTATCCAAAATGGGAACCCCACCACGCATTCGCTTTAAAAATTCATCGGTGATGGGTCGATCTACTTTGACGATGTATTCCTTTTCATGCCGATTTCCGGCACGAAGTATCTTGTTTACAATATCTCCATCATTGGTCATAAGCAACAAACCCTCACTTGGTTTATCGAGTCTTCCAATGTGAAAAATACGCTCCTCATGTTTGATGAAATCCACTACATTACCCTTGACCCGTCGATCTGTTGTACAGGTGATCCCTACAGGCTTATTCAGGGCGATGTACACCAAATTTTCATTTTCGGTAATCAATTTCCCATCCACTTTCACCTCATCTCCTGGCATCACTCTATCTCCAAGGCCCGCAACCACACCGTTGATAGTAACTTTTCCTTTTTCGATATGCGTATCCGCCTGCCTTCTGGAACAGAATCCACTATCACTTATCGCTTTGTTTAGCCTTACGGAATCCGGATGGTTCATGTAACTTTTTCAGGTCGATCGCAGTCGACACCTGTTTATTCATTTTTCGATTTAATCTCCAACCACGCTGGTAGAGGAATATTTTAAGACACTTCCAACAACTGTTTCTGAAAGGACTTGATCCTGTCTCTTAACTTCGCCGCCATCATGAAATCAAGTTCCTTGGCCGCTTTCTCCATTTCCTTGCGGGCATCCCGGATCTTCTTTTCGATCTGAGGACGAGTAAGATATTCCATCTCACTTTCTGCCGCCAGGCTCTCCGCAGTATCGAAGGTGTAGGCGTTGGTCTTATCTTTAGTCAAAGCATTTTCCAAAGACTTTTTAATCGCCGTTGGGGTAATATTATTGGCATCATTATAAGCGATTTGCTTGCTCCTTCTGTATTCGGTGCCATCTATGGTAGCCTGCATACTTCTGGTGATCTTATCGGCGTACATGATCGCTTTCCCATTGATGTGCCGCGCTGCCCTGCCCACGGTTTGCGTTAGAGATCGGGCACTCCGTAAAAATCCTTCCTTGTCCGCATCCAAAATCGCGACCAGGGAAACTTCTGGAAGGTCCAATCCTTCTCGCAGTAGGTTAACGCCCACCAATACATCGAACAGGCCCAATCGTAAATCCTGCATGATCTCAACACGTTCCAGGGTATCTACATCACTGTGAATATACCGACAACGAATTTGAATCCGAGTCATGTACTTGGTCAGTTCCTCTGCCATACGTTTGGTGAGTGTAGTCACCAACACCCGTTCGTCGGCTTCAACCCTTTTTTGTATTTCTTCCAATAGATCATCTATTTGGTTCAAGCTAGGACGAACTTCAATGGGTGGGTCCAGCAATCCAGTCGGACGAATCACCTGTTCGATATAAACCCCTTCAGTTTTTCCTAACTCATAATCGGCGGGAGTTGCACTCACGAAAATGACTTGATTCTGAAGGGCTTCAAATTCCTCAAATTTCAACGGTCGGTTATCCATGGCCGCCGGTAACCTGAATCCGTATTCAACCAGATTCTCTTTTCGGGAACGGTCTCCGCCATACATAGCACCAACCTGTGGTATGGATACGTGACTCTCGTCAACGACCATCAAATAATCATCGGGAAAATAGTCCAGCAGGCAAAAGGGTCTTGTTCCCGGCAAGCGTTGATCCAAATATCGAGAATAGTTCTCTATCCCACTACAATAGCCTAGTTCCCGGATCATTTCCAGATCGAAGTTGGTTCGTTCTTCCAAACGCTTGGCCTCCAAATGTTTTCCTATTTCTTTGAAGTATTCTATTTGCTTTATCAGGTCGTCCTGTATATCTTTTATGGCATTCTGAAGCACATCCTGCGAGGTGACGAACATATTGGCGGGATAAATATGTAAGCGATCGTATTTTTCAAGGATCTCATTGGTCAGGGGGTCAAAAGCTTCAATTTCTTCGATCTCATCTCCAAAGAAATGAATTCTGAATGCATGATCTGCATACCCCGGGTAAACATCCAGGGTATCTCCTTTTATTCTGAAATTCCCATTCGAAAAGTCCGCTTCCGTACGGGAATACAGCCCCTGAACCAGCTGGTGCAGTAATTTGGTTCTGGAGATCACCTGTCCTTGTTCAATCTTGATGACATTTTTCTGAAATTCTGCTGGATTCCCAATTCCGTAGAGACAAGAAACCGAAGCAACCACGATCACATCACGCCGCCCTGAAAGCAAGGAAGAAGTAGTGCTCAATCGCATTTTTTCAATTTCCTCGTTGATCGAAAGGTCCTTTTCGATATAGGTCCCACTGGTTGGAAGATATGCTTCTGGCTGATAATAATCGTAATACGAAACGAAATACTCCACCGCGTTTTGCGGGAAGAATTGTTTGAATTCACTGTAAAGTTGAGCCGCCAGGGTTTTGTTATGCGCCAATACCAACGTCGGTTTCTGAACCTCCACTATCACATTGGCCACAGTGAAGGTCTTTCCACTTCCTGTAACCCCAAGCAAAGTTTGATATTTTTCATCGGTATGGATCCCTTCCACCAAAGCCTGGATGGCTTCTGGTTGGTCCCCGGTAGGTTTAAAATCACTAATTAATTCGAATTTCATGGGCTATTCGATAATAATCTGCAAAGTTAACGAATAATCAGTACAGATGCAGGTTTCTACTCCAGCCATTGCTACTTCTGGGCGATGACTTCTATCATCATCGGGCAGAAGAGTGAAGCCCCCGGGGTTTGCTCCAAGCGGTCCATGGCAACCAAGGCATCCGAAACTTCTTTTTCGCTGAGATACCCCATTTCGGCAAGCCTAGGATAATAACTGCGGTAGAAAGTCCTTGGCCACTGCCAGGTCAGATTTCCGGGAAGAGCCAATTTGGACATCAAACGTAAATTGAGAACCTCCATACCCATTTCTTTAGAAATTCGCGGTAATTCTCTTCCAATGTCAATCTCACCGGGGGAATCCTTGAAGCTTTGAAGCGCAGCAGCAATTGCTTTTGATAATTCCGGGAGATTCGGTTCAATCTGGTGTGTTGACCAATCGTAATACTCATGAATGACCATCTTACCACCTGGTTTCATGGCTGTGTACACTTTCTGAAGGATCTCCTTTGGATTTGGCAGCCAGGCCAATGCCCAACGGCAATACATGCCGTCAAGACTATTGTCTTCCAACTCCATATGGTCGAAGTCGGCATGCATGGCATCAATATTCAAATGATATAAGGATTGGATCTGTTTTAGATGTTCGATGTAGGCAGCAGAGCGGTCAATTCCGATCACTTTTCCCGATTGGCCAACAATATATGCTAGCTCCTTGGTGCAAAATCCGGGTCCGGACCCCAGATCGAGGATGGTTTGTCCTGCATGAAAATTTGCCAGGCGCCACCCCAATTGTGCTTCTTCGGCCCACACTTGATGCTGCACTCCCAATCGATGTAATTCTTCGGCATCCGTTCCCAGGATATAGGCATTCTTTTCTTTCATAAATAGTTGGTTAAGTATCTATAAAAATACTTAAAAATGAATGGACCAAATACTTTTTTTAGTAATTCACATAGATAAAACCTATGAATGGATCCGGGAATTCGGGATCGTTCAGCACAAGCACGTAATAGTATGTTCCAACAGGTACGACCTTGTTCTGAACCAACCAACCGGTATTGGGAATCGCATCCCAAAGCCCTTCATCATTGCCTCCTTCATAGATCAAATTTCCTTCGCGGCTATAGATCTTCAGATTAAAATTTTCAAAAACATTTACCAAACCAGTGATCTTGTGTACGTCGTTCAGTGAATCGCCGTTGGGTGAAATTCCCTGAGAGATGATGGGTTGGCAATTTTCTGTGGTTAGTAAGAACGAAGCCGTTGTAAAACATATTTCATTCTCCAAACGCACATAAATGATCTGGGGATCGGTTGCATTCTCGTATTGTTCAGGATCGCTGATGGCATTTTCGTTCGCAATGGCGTTCTCAAGGGTTGTGAAAAATGAAATGGCGTCGTTGGGATCGGAGGAGATCAGTTCATTTTGAATCGTTAGATCGAAGGTAGCGATATCAAAGCCTTCGTCGCATTCCAACAAATCGGGTAAAGTTGGAATAGGTGGGATGGTCCCAAACTCTTCGACGATCTCAAATTCATTATTAAATTCATTCAATTCCTCCACAATTCCCATTCCGTTTCCGTCATCATCTACTACCGCAAGCAAAATGAAGATATCAGGAATTTCTTCAGAAAGTGGAACAGTAACACTTCCCATCTCACTTCCGCCAATAGCGATATCCTCCAAAGTGGCGCTTTGTGCGATGAGTGTTAAGTCTGCATAAAAGGCTATGGGAGTACTAGCAGGGAGGAAAGCCGTTCCCTTGCTATTGTATACCGTGTAATCGATCGTTAGATCACGTTGTCGGCAAGCATAAATTTCGTTGTCGATACTTATGGTAGCATCCGGAAGTGGGCAGATGATCACTTCAATCTCGAAACTATCCACCACAAAACAATCGGGGTTGGCTACACGAATCCAGATGGTTTGTGGGTTACTCGTGTTTTCATAATTTTCCGGGTCGACTATGGCATTTACACCGGACTGGGCGTCTGCTTCAGTTAGGTGATAGGAAATGGTGTTTTCAGGATCTATCTGGGCGGTTGCTTCGGTG
>JABDNM010000127.1 GCA_013043825.1 Flavobacteriaceae bacterium | reverse complement strand
AAAATACACGGTCACCAAGGATGAAGGACCACGAAAGGGTACCAGTAAAGAGGCGTTGGCTAATCTACGCCCGGTATTTGCCCAGGGAGGTAGTGTTACTGCTGGAAATTCTTCCCAAATGAGTGATGGAGCCGCTTTCGTAATGGTAATGAGTGAGGATATGGTGAAGGAATTGAAGCTGGAACCCATCGCACGGATGGTAAACTATGCAGCGGCAGGCGTCGAACCACGAATTATGGGTATTGGCCCTGTGAAAGCGATTCCAAAAGCATTAGGTCTTGCCGGATTAAAACAGGACGATATTGAATTGATCGAGTTGAACGAAGCATTTGCTTCTCAATCGTTGGCAGTGATACGTGAACTGAACCTTGATCCGGACATCATTAACGTGAACGGGGGAGCCATTGCCTTAGGACATCCACTAGGATGCACCGGTGCCAAACTTTCGGTTCAACTGTTTGATGAAATGCGAAAAAGAGACATGAAAGGAAAGTACGGCATGGTGACCATGTGCGTAGGTACCGGGCAAGGTGCTGCTGGAATATTCGAATTTTTGAACTAAACATACATCTCAAATCTAAAATCTATAACAATGAGCACGGAAACTATAAATAAAGAACTATTGAGAGGAGGGCAATTCCTCGTTCAGGAAACTGCCTGTGAAGACGTTTTCACTCCGGAAGACTTTTCAGAAGAACAAAAAATGATGAAAGAATCGGTGAAGGAATTCGTCGATCGTGAGATCTGGCCGCATAAAGAACGTTTTGAAAAGAAAGATTATGCATTCACCGAAGAAATCATGAGAAAAGCTGGTGAATTAGGACTCCTGGGTATTGCCGTCCCGGAAGAATACGGTGGACTGGGAATGGGATTCGTTACCACTATGTTGGTTTGCGACTACATCTCCGGAGCCACAGGTTCGATCGCAACTGCCTTCGGAGCGCACACTGGAATTGGGACCATGCCAATTACCCTTTATGGAACAGAGGAACAGTGCCAGAAATATGTACCAAAGCTGGCAAGCGGTGAATGGTTTGGAGCCTACTGCCTTACCGAACCGGGTGCCGGAAGTGACGCGAACAGTGGAAAGACCAAGGCCGTACTAAGTGATGATGGAACACATTACCTCATCAGCGGACAAAAAATGTGGATTTCCAATGCTGGATTCTGTGACCTGTTTATTGTTTTTGCACGAATTGAAGATGACAAGAACATCACTGGATTCATTGTTGAGAACGACCAATCGAATGGGATCACGCTAGGCGAAGAAGAGCACAAGTTGGGAATACACGCTTCCTCTACGCGACAAGTATTTTTCAGCGACTGTAAAGTTCCGGTGGAAAATATGCTTTCCGAGCGAGGTAACGGGTTCAAGATCGCGATGAATGCTTTAAACGTTGGACGGATCAAGTTGGCAGCTGCCTGCCTGGATGCCCAGCGAAGAGTGATTGAGAACGCTGTGAAATACGCCAATGAGCGAATTCAGTTCAAAACACCAATTTCCAAATTTGGTGCTATTAAGGCAAAACTCGCTAATATGGCCGCTTCTACCTATGCCGGTGAAAGTGCCTGCTACCGGGCCGCGAAAAACATTGAAGATCGTATTGCAATTCGTAAGAGTGAAGGCAACAGCCACCAGGAGGCCGAATTGAAGGGGGTGGAAGAATATGCGATTGAATGTTCTGTTTTGAAAGTGGCCGTTTCTGAAGATATTCAGAATTGCTCCGATGAGGGTATCCAGATTTTTGGAGGTATGGGCTTTAGCGCCGACACACCTATGGAAGCTGCTTGGCGAGACGCGCGTATTTCAAGAATCTATGAAGGAACCAACGAGATCAATAGAATGCTGGCTGTGGGAATGCTGGTTAAAAAGGCGATGAAAGGCCATGTTGATCTATTGGAACCTGCCATGGCCGTAGGTAAGGAGCTTACGGGCATTCCATCCTTTGAAACTCCAGACTATAGCGAGTTGTTTTCCGAGGAAAAAGAAATGCTGAAAAAATTGAAAAAAGTGTTCCTGATGGTCGCTGGTAGTGCAGTTCAGAAATTCGGGCCTCAACTTGAAGAACACCAACAACTGCTGTTGGCTGCCAGTGATATCCTGATCGAGATCTATATGGCGGAAAGTACTATATTACGCGCAGAAAAGAATGTAAAGCGTTTTGGCGCCGATGCCCAAAAGGAACAAATTGCTATGGCCCAACTGTATCTCTACAATGCAGTGGATACTATCAATTCCCGGGCGAAAGAAGGCATTGTTTCATTTGCGGAAGGCGATGAACAACGCATGATGTTGATGGGATTGAAACGATTTACCAAATACCAAAACATGCCTAATGTGGTTGCCCTGCGGCACACCATTGCCGATAAAGTAACAGCGGAAAATAACTATCCGTTTTAAAGCATCAAATTCCGATAGTTGAATTTGATTTAGTTAGTTAGTTGAGAAACCGCCTTCGAAAGAGGCGGTTTTTTTTTTAGATGAAAAAAGCTTAACTTTTATCGAAAATAGGGTCTTGAAATTTCTGCTATCTCTGTTGGTAATTTGTTTTGTTTTCGAACCGTCGAAATCTCAGTCGGTTCACGCGGTTTCTATGTCTCCCGCCCCACAATCGATGACAGCAACCAACGATCAACCCATTGTGATCACCTTCGATCAATCATTAGATCCAGCTAGTGTCACAGCTTCTTCATTTTTAGTTTTCGGCCGATGGTCCGGACCTATGTCCGGACAATTTTCATTCGCTTCCTCTAACACTGTCGTAAAATTTATACCGGACCGGAATTATATTTATGGTGAATGGATCACGGTGCGACTTACTTCAGGTATTGTGGGAATTGGAGGTGACCCTCTAGTGAATGGTTTTGGTGCTAATTACTGGATTAAATCGTTACCTGCTTCCCTGGACCTCGAATTTGCCGGACAAATCGACATGCGACTACCGGGGGAAGGAGCATTGACATGTTATGGTGCTTATGCAGGTGACGTTAATAATGATGAATTGTCAGATCTGGTGGTCGTTACGGAAGATTCAGACGATATTCGGGTAATGCTTAACGATGGTGCGCAGGGTTACGAACCATTTATTATCATAGAAATGCCAGCAGGACAAGGGCCCAGTACCAATGATGGCGCCGATTTCAATCATGACGGTTTAATAGATATGGCCATTGGAAGTACCTATTCCGATAATGTAGCTGTGCTTATGGGAGATCCTACTACCCTGTTTGGTAACCAACAAAATTATCAAACCGGTGAGGGAGTACGTGGGATTGCGGTAGCCGATTTTAACGGGGACGGCTGGGACGATATTGCCGCTGCCAATCGCGCCGATAGTTCAGTTTCAATTCTGCTGAATGATGGTAGCGGACTATTCGAACCGGCTGTAAATTTCAATACAGGCTATGCCGGTGAAACCTCAGTAGCCGCTACAGATCTCAACAATGACGGCTATATTGATCTTTTGGTTGCTAGTTATGATAACGGCAGGGTGATAAGTATGTTGAATGACGGTACGGCGAATTTCACGGTAAACGCTGCAGCTCTAGTAGGCAATGGGCCGTGGATGCTCGCGATAGGAGACGTAAATGGCGATGGTTTTGTAGATGTTGCTACTGCCAATCGATTTACAGATAATGTCTCTATTGTACTATCCGATGGCACAGGAGATCTGGAACTGGATGCCCATTATCCAGTTAATAAATTCCCGGTGGCCATCGATCTGGGTGATATTGATGGAGATGGTGACCTCGATTTCATCTCAAGTAATGTAATTGGTGGTGATTATACCTTGATGGAAAACGATGGTACCGGAACTTTTGTGAACCCAAGAGTATACCCCTCTGCAGATATGAGTGCTTGTGCAATTATTCACGACAGAAACAACGATGGAGCTTTGGACCTTACCATGATAGATGAAGCCGCAGATGTTGTTATCCTCTACAACAACGGACCACCTCTTTCCATTGATGAGGTCGAAAATGAATTAGGCCTAACGCTCTATCCTAATCCATTTCACGACACAGTATTTGTTGGTGGATCAGTTTCAGGTCTTCTGAACTTACAGTTGTACGATATGCACGGCAGACTTCTTATTAGCCAAGAAATGGGGCTCTCCAAACAGTTCGATTTTAGCTTCCCAGAATTAAAAGAAGGCACGTATTTTGCCGTACTCAACCACAACGGCGTTTCCAAGGTCGTTAAAATCCTGAAAACATCATTACATTGATTTCAAGCACACTCAAAATCATTGCGATTCTCTTTGGAATTGGATCGATCGCCCAAACAAATAACGAAGTTTACATAATGGATTTCTTGTTGAAGGACGGCAGCATGAAAATCTCGAATTTTAAAAACATCTCCAACGCCCCGGGCTACGACAGTCAGCCAAGCTTTTACGATCTGAACAATATTATCTTCTCGGGAACACGAGATGGAAACACCGATATTCGGGCGTATAATATGCCTTCCGGACAAAGTTGGTGGCTAAATTTACCCACAGATGGAGGGGAATACTCCCCAATGGTTATCCCCGGAGAAAGGAATGTTTCGGCAGTTAGACTCGACGCAGACGGTCTGCAAAGATTGTATCGCTATCCTATGCCTGAAAAACCTTCCGAATTAATGATAGAAGGACTGCAGGTGGCTTATTACAACTATGCCAGTAAAGATGTCTTAATCGCTTCGGTTCTAAGTGGCAGCCAGCTGGACCTGGTACGTCACGACTTTACAACAAATCGAACCGATACGCTGCTAACCCATGCCGGACGATCGATCCATCGAGTCCCGGATTCGGAATTCATGAGTTACACTTCCCAAAATGAGGATAAGAATTGGGACATCTATCAACTGGACATCAAGACCGGTGAAAGTTTTTTTGTGGCTCAATTACCCGTTGGGATCCAGGATCACATTTGGCTGGATGATTCAAAATTGTTGTGCGGAAGTGGAGCTAAATTGTATCTCTATGATTTCTTCGGAAGTGCAAATTGGGTAGAGACGGCAGATCTTTCAATACACAAATTAAAGGACATTACTAGGCTGGCACTGAGCTTAGACGGTAAAAAAATAACCCTGGTGGCCGAATCCTTGGCCGAAACTCCGGTGCAAGTAGTTCAAAGACAACTGGAGCGCTATAATGCCCGTGACCTGGAAGGATTCCTTGCTACCTATTCGGAAGACATCGAACTCTATAATTTTCCAGACATCCAGATCTCAACAGGCCGGGACGCCCTTAGAAAGAATTACAGCTCTTTTTTCGACGAAACCCCCGATCTTCATTGCGAAATAAAAAACAGGATCACCATTGGTAACAAGGTGATCGATGAAGAATACATCACCATGAATGGGCAGCACTTTTCAGCGATCGCTATTTATGAAGTTAATAATGGCGAGATCACCAAAGTAACCTTTGTTCGATAAGATTCTACAGGAGCTTAAAACAAAAGAATCTTTTTGAGTATTTTTAGTGCAAATCCAACTATGATAAAGTTTATTTCTTTCCTGTTTATCTGTTTTACGATTTCTGCTACCGCTCAAAACGATCGGCGGATGTATGATATTATCAAGGCAGTTTCAGCCAACCGCATTGAAGCCGATATCACAAAACTGGCCGGATTTGGAACCAGACACACGCTTAGCGACACTGTTTCAAGTACCCGGGGAATAGGGGCCGCCCGCCGTTGGATCAAACAAGAATTCGAAAATATATCAACTCAATGCAAGGGTTGTTTGGATGTTTTTTATCAGAAAGACCTGGTGAAAGCAGCGGAGAATAACCGTATCACCAAAGATGTTTGGGTGGTTAATGTGGCAGCGATTCAGAAAGGCACCAAGTATCCCAATCGATACATTATCATGAGTGGGGATATCGATTCCCGTATAAGTGACCCTAACAACTTCACAGACGATTCCCCAGGAGCAAATGACAACGCAAGTGGTATGGCAGGAGCGCTTGAAGCTGCAAGGGTACTGTCGAAATATCAATTTGAAAATAGTATCGTGTACCTGGGCTTGAGCGGTGAAGAACAGGGGCTGTTTGGAGGTAAAGGGTTTGCAAAATATGCTCAAGAGAATAACTGGGAGATCATTGGAGTGTTGAACAACGATATGATTGGGAACATTCAAGGGGTAAACGGCGTGGTGAGTAATCGGGATTTCAGGATATTCAGCGAGCCTGTCCCGCCCACCGAAACAGAACGCCAGCGCAATCGAAGACGCTTTTATGGTGGCGAAGTGGACGGAATTTCTCGTCAGCTGGCCCGATATGTTCATAAGACCACAAAGACATTCATGCCCGAAATGAACCCCATGCTCATCTACCGCCTGGATCGTTTTGGACGTGGTGGTCATCATCGTCCGTTTAATGACGTCGGCTTTCCGGGCATTCGAATTATGGAGGCGCATGAAAATTACACCCAACAACACCAGGACATTCGTATGGAAAATGGGGTTGAGTACGGAGATAAGTTGAAATTCGTAAATTTTGACTATGCCAAAAAGTTAACCGCCGTCAATGCCTTGAGCTTGGCCAGCCTGGCTTGGGCGCCCCCGGAACCCAAAAATGTGGCTATTGGTGGGATCGTAGAGCCTTCAGCAAAGTTGAAATGGGACCCTGTCGAAGGAGCTGCCGGTTACAAGATCTACTGGCGGGACACCACCTCGCCAAACTGGGATCACAGCCGTTTTGTGGGCAATGTCACCGAATTTACACTCGAAGGCATTGTTATTGATAATTATTTCTTCGGAGTTGCAACTGTTGGCGAAAATGGACATGAAAGTGTGGTCGTATTTCCCAGTGACGTGTTTCGTTAAAAATTGTATCGTTTATGAAATTCAGCATATATCTAACCTTACTTATTGTTGTACTTTTTTCTTCGGAAGGAATTGCGCAAAAATTCAATAAACAGGACGAGCTGCGTGGTTCAATCACCCCGGAAAGAGCCTGGTGGGACCTCCAGCATTATGATCTGACGGTAGAGGTATTCCCAGAAAAGAAGGCCATCAAAGGTGTAAATACAATCACCTATAATGCCACCCAAAAGGGAAGGGTTATGCAGATCGACCTTCAGGATCCCATGAAAATAGACCGGGTAGAGCAAAACGGGCGAAAGTTATCGTTCAATTCCAGGGGGAGTGCACATTTCATTAAGCTGAAAGACAAGTCGGCGGGTGCCAATAAAAAACTGACTATTTACTTCTCGGGTAAACCCAGGGAAGCAAGGAATGCTCCCTGGGACGGTGGGTTTTCCTGGAAAACAGATAAGAACGGCAATCATTTTATCGCCACCTCAAACCAAGGGGTTGGATCCAGCGTTTGGTGGCCCAATAAAGACCATCCGGCCGACGAGCCTGACAAAGGAGTAGCTTTAGCAATCACGGCCCCTTCAGATTTAACTGCCGTTGGAAACGGGCGATTGATCAAAACAAACGACAATGGTAAAACCAAGACCTGGCACTGGAAAGTAGTCAATCCCATCAACAATTATGGGGTGAATATCAACATTGGTGACTACGTAAATTTCGGTGAAGTTCATGAGGGACTCAATGGCAGCCTCGACTTGGATTATTGGGTATTGCGGGATAATGTGGTCAAGGCCCGCGATCAGTTTTTACAGGCTCCCATGATGATCCAGGCCTTCGAATATTGGTTTGGTCCCTACCCTTTCTATGAAGACAGTTTTAAGTTGGTGGAAGTTCCCTACCTGGGCATGGAACATCAAAGCAGTGTTACCTATGGAAACCAATATCAAAATGGTTACCTGGGCCGGGATCTAAGCGATAGTGGCTGGGGGTTGCGTTTCGACTTTATCATTGTCCACGAAGGAGGTCATGAATGGTTTGCAAACAGCATTACCAATAAAGATGTAGCCGATATGTGGATACATGAAAGTTTTACCGCCTATTCAGAGAATTTATTCCTCAACTATCACTTCAGTGAAGAAGCGGCGAGTGAATATGTCGTTGGAACTCGAAAGCTTATCGTCAACGATAAACCTATTATTGGCATCTATAATAAGAATAGTAGGGGAAGTGCTTTAGATATGTATTACAAAGGAGCCAATGTGCTACATACACTAAGAC
>JABDNM010000118.1 GCA_013043825.1 Flavobacteriaceae bacterium | reverse complement strand
ATACAATATAGATGGAGCCCTGGTTGCGATTGCCATCACACCTTTCATTCAATTGGTGGTCTTGTTATTCATTTTCATCAAGGTACTTCGGGAATATCTGAATTTCAAAGAACTGCGTTTTAAGATCCCAATGGCCAAAGGACTTTTGGCGTTCTCGGTCATGTCGTTCTTTTCGACAGTCCTTCTCAACTATGTGGAAATCGATATTCGAACCATGATCACAACTCAGATCACCGAGGATGACGCAGGAATATGGACGGCGATGACCTTTATTTCGAAAAACTATATGGTTTTTTCTACCGCGATATTTTCATTGTATGTCCTTCCAAAGTTTGCTTCAATCCATGATAAGAGAGGATTCATGAAGGAACTGGGGAGTATCTATAAAACACTCTTACCCATATTTGGTATAGGGATGATCCTGGTATATCTGTTAAGGGACTATGTTATCTTGATAATTTACCCCGATTTTACGGCCATGTCACCCTTGTTCAAGTGGCAATTACTGGGTGACTTCGTACGACTGGCATCGCTGGTCTTGGCCAACCAGTTTCTGGCGAAGAGCATGGTTCGAAGCTTTATATTTACTGAAGTCTTGTCCTTGGGCTTGTTCTATGGATTCGCCTATTACTTCGTAGATAGTTACGGGATCGAAGGAGTGACGATTGCACATTTTGTTCGATATGTAATATACGCAGTGGTGGTTTTCATACTGGTTATGTACAATTTCCACAGATTACGTAAGAAGGAGATCTAGCCCGTCCATGCCTGTACATACGTATTGGCAATCTGCCTATAATCGTGGTAACGCTCTATAAAGTCCCGGGCATTGCGGCCAATTTGGTGTATTTTTTCTGGATGAATGATGAGATCTTCCAAGTTTGCAACGATCGAATCCACATCGGGCAAGGCGTTGATCGCTACGATCTTATTTAAATTGTAATATTCCACAAATTCCTGTTCAGCTCCGGTGAATACCACTTTCCCTTTTGCCATAGCCTCCAGGGCGTTGTAACCTTGGTCGTAGGCCAGTACCTGGTCCAGTACAATATGAGCCTGGTCGTATTTTTTAATGTATTGTTCGTAGGGAAGGTTTTCAACGAGTAGCACCTCTACTTTATCGGGGTATTTATTCTGAATGATCTCCAGTGCAGCTTCAAAATAATCACTTCCTTTTTTAAAATAAGTTCGACGGTTAATACCATGGAAGATCACGACTTTTTCCGAAACAAGATTTTCCTGATAGTCAAGTTGATCCAGGTTCACAGGATTTGGTATGAGCCCCAGGTATTTGGGAATCCCTTGCAGGGGAATATGATAATCCAGGTCGGAAGCAATCACTCCATCCAACTGTTCGTACAAATAATCATGGTAATCTTTGTGCTTGGGTTGAATGTATTTCAGGATGGACTTGTAGTTCGCCTTAGGTAACTTTCCCTCGAAGTAGGGACTGAGGATGGAGTAGCGAAATTTCTTTTCAAAGGCATACTTTACACTAATGTGGTCATTTCCGCAGGAAAGGAGGTAAAGTTTTTTATTATTCTTCCGAAGGTATTCGAAGATCTCACGTTCAACTTTCAGGGATGCTCCGAAGGGCAGCTCATTGATCAATTGAACCACGTCGTAGTCGACTAACTGCTTTTTGATTCTTCGGAATTGCTTTCGCAAGGCAATCGAGGTAAGATCAATGCGGCTAAGTGCGTATACCAGGATCTTCAACTTGCGGCCCAAACCGTGATCATACTTGCGAAAAAGTGGTATATCTGAAGGGAATTTTTTGAAGAGATCTCCGGTCGCGATCAGGGTTACCTCATGTCCCTGAGCCAGCAACCCTTCCTTCAACGAATTATGTAAGCGGCTGTATTCACCAACCAAGAGAATCTTCATAAATGTATATATTTGCTCACATCGCCATCAAAAGTACACATTCATGAGCTTGCAATCCAAACCCCCTAAAATAAAAGTGTGTTTGGTAACTATCTCACTGGCGAAGGGTGGGGCCGAACGTTCTTGTGCTTTACTAACCGAAATTCTTTTTTCGCTGGGTTACGAAGTTCATACAGCAGTATTGAACGATCGAATTGATTTTCCCTATAAAGGAAGCTTATTAAATCTTGGAGTGGAAAAGAAAACCGGGGATTCATTCTTCAAACGAGTGGGTAGGTTGAAGAAGCTGAGAGCCTACCTGAAAGAAAAAAATATCGATTTCATCATAGATCACCGGCCCAAAAACAGTTACTATCGGGAACTGATTTACCACAGATGGGTTTACAAGGGATTTCGAACCATCTATGTCACACATTCATCCAACAAAACAGAGTATCTCACACAGCGTCCCGAAAAATTTGCATCTATGTGCAATAAAAACGTTAAGAATGTGGCTGTTTCAAACTATATCGAGGACAGCGTCCTGAAAGAAGCCGGGGTTATCAATACAATCACCATACACAATGCCTTCGATCCTTCCTGGGAAGAGCAGGACGAACCAACACATGAAAAACTCAAAGACAAGAGATACATCTTGTCGTATGGTAGAATTGTGGATAACATCAAAGATTTTAAATTTCTGATAACCTCTTTTGAAGAATCTGGTTTATGGGAAGATGAGGTCTATTTGGTGATCATGGGGGACGGGCCGGACAAGGAAGAGATAATCCATTTTGCCGAGCAAACGGCTTCGTCAAAATTTATCCTATTCTTGCCGTTCCAAAACAATCCATTCGGAATAATAAAAAAGGCCCACTTTGTCACACTTACGAGTAAATATGAAGGCTTTCCCATGGTTATCGTGGAATCGTTGTCACAGGGGGTCCCGGTTGTTTCTTTGGATATTGTCTCGGGCCCAAATGAGATCATCGTGAACGAAATGAACGGATTGTTAATTGAAAAAAGAAGTATACCTTTGTTCGCCCAGGCCATGAAAAGGATGATGACTGAAGAACAACTGTACCAAAGGTGCAAAGACAATTCGAGATCTTCGGTGCAAAAATTTTCAATGCAGGAGATTGGAAAGAAATGGAACAATGTCTTATCCCATGAAGCATAATTCAACCCTAGCCGACATACAAATGATAGAGATCCCTAAGATTAGTGATCCGGACGGGCGTGGAAACCTCTCGGTTGTCGAAAAGGACATTCTTCCGTTCCCCATCAAACGTGTTTATTATCTCTATGATGTTCCCAGCAACTCGTCCCGGGGAGGTCATGCCCATATCGATTTGGTTCAATGCCTTATCCCACTAAGTGGAAGTTTCGATGTAGTCTTGGACGATGGAAGTAGTAAAAAAACAATCACCCTGAATCGTCCGGACCGGGGATTGCTTATCCCAACCGGTATTTGGCGGGAGTTGGAGAATTTCTCTTCCGGCGGGGTATGTCTTTCGTTGGTGAGCGATGTGTACAAAGAAGATGACTACATTCGAGAATACGACGAATTCCTCTCATTTAAAGGAGCTTGAACGAATCCCAAAAGAGCTGAGAAACGATTTCAGTTTTATCATGGCTTTCAATGCAGGTCGTGACAGACCAATCAAAAACCGTTGTTTTCCGTTTAAATTACTCCTGTCGATCTTGCGGAAGTTTTCTTGAAATGTACTTTTATCTCCATACAACTTCGCAGCTACACAAATAGAGAATCGGTTAAGATCGAGGAATTTCTTCAAAGCCGGATTGCCAACTTCCTGTATTTCGTATTCTTGGAAGGAAGCCTTTGAGCTTAGATCGACCCCGCTCCTGGACAGACTATCTTTGAGCAATCGATGTTGTGCACAAATCCTGGAGCTGAATGCAACATTAAAATGAAGTCCAATTCGGACGTACAGATCGGTGTCTTCCCCTGTTTTCAAACTTGTATTGTAGCGCCCTACCTTTGAAAACACGTCCTTTTTCACCACAAAACTGGAGCTGTGAAGTACGGAAA
>JABDNM010000124.1 GCA_013043825.1 Flavobacteriaceae bacterium | reverse complement strand
GTATTGTACAAAACCATACATGTACTTTCGACGTATATAGTTGGAAAGTAAATTTAACCATTCTAACATTCTAAAGATGAAAAAAACAAAAATTTTTGCCGCCATAGGAGGACTGAGCTTAGTGGCTCTATCGGTCTTTTTAATTGCAGCAGACCACATTGACTCGCCTTCCGTGGCCGGGACCAAAGTAGATATCGCCGATCTCTACGCTTTTGAGGGAGACAATCCGGACAATACGGTATTCGTCGCCACGCTACAAGGTCCGTTGGTGCCTGGACAAGTAACAGAGAATGCTGTTTTCGATGAAGATGTATTAGTGGAGTTCAATATAGATAACACAGGTGATTTTGTTGAGGATCTCGTGATCCAAGCGATTCGAAGAGACAGTATTATGTATTTCTTCGGGCCGGTTGCCGTAGCTCCTCAAGATACCGGATTGGAAAGCGGAGTGTATGTGAACAACAGCACAGGGCAGGTGGAAATTTCTGATGTTGACCAGACCTTGGTCTCAGAATCCCCCAATGGGATGAAATTTTTTGCAGGCCCCAGAAGAGATTACTTCTATTTCGACTTTAACCGCTTCAACGAAGTTATAAGTGGAAGCGCGGCTCCCGAAGGTTTTTTACCGCCCGGGCAGGCATCCGATTTTTTCGAAGCCCTGAACGTACTTTCAATTGTGGTTGAAGTACCTAATGGGTTGTTAGGACAAGCACCTCCTCATGTTGGTGGGGCAGTTGGAATCAATGGACTACCCAATGCTTACAACGTTTGGGTTTCCGCAAAAAGAAAACAATAATCTAAAGAAGGTATAAAAAATGAAAACATACAATATAAAATTAGTAATGATAGCCATTTGCACTTCTTTATTATTTGTGCAATGTACCAATGAGGACGAAAATGGTAATGTAATCGAACAAGAGACCTGTACCGATGGCATACAGAATGGAGATGAAGAGGGAATTGACTGTGGTGGTACCGCTTGTGAACCTTGTATTACGGCCATTGACTTTAGCGGGACGTACATGCAGGAAGATATTATGGGAAGACCCGGCGTAAATACGGTATTCAGCGGAAGCGATGATGTAAAGAATATGTTCAACACCAGTATTGTTTCAGACAGGGCCAGTTTCCAACCCATCTTCGAAGCCACCTTGGAATTGTACCATGATGTCTATGCCGATGCCCTGGGAATTCCTCGGGAAGATCTGGATTATGAAACCAACATCCTTAATTTGGATGCACCAACCTTTACTACCGTATTGGCTCAATTCGATGCGTTACAGGTTTCACCCGGTGCAACCACGACCTACTTTGATGGTACAAATGTGCTTACCGGTAGAAACTTAGGTGACGATGTGATCGATATTTCCCTTACACTTATGTTTGGAGGAACCTCTGGAACTCGTTTCGATGGGAATAACGGAACTCCCCAATTAACAAGTGATGGTGTTGATGTAGGTGACCGAGATCTTACCTTGGCTTTTCCTTATATGGAAAACGCCCTTTCACAATAACTTCATGATAATAGTAGAAAAGAGCAACGAACGATTGCTCTTTTCTTTTTTTTGATTCAATATGAAAAACGTTTTTATTTTACTAGCGGTGGCTTGCCTTACCCTGAGCTGTACAAGTTCAGCAGATAAAGAACCCGTTCTCGATCCTTCCGACTATGAGGTATATCTCTCTCTGAAGGAACAACCTACTTTGGAGTTGGCACGGTCCAACCAGGAATTTTGGTCCAAGCGCCTGCGACCCGATTCATCGGGAGTTGGTGATCTGGCTCCCCTGGCTGCTGCCTATGAACAACTATTTGAAAGCACGGGCGACCCCAGGCATTTAAATCATGCCGAAGCCTTGTATAAAAAAGGAATGGAGATATCGGCCAATGACAAAGATACCTTCGCCAGAAGTTTAGCTCATAATTATATTTCCCAACACCGTTTCAAAGAAGCATACACTTTGCTGCAAAAGACCTTGGAGGAGCCATCCAATAAACATGAAACACAACTTATGCTGTTCGATGCTGCCATGGAAGTGGGCGACTATGAAAAAGCTTATGAATATTTGAATGCCGTCAAGAACATGAAGGATTACCAATACCTGATCCGCCTCTCAAAATGGAGCGACCATCGAGGAGATCTAGATGCTGCTATCGAGTATATGGAACAGGCAAAGAATATCGCAGATTCCCGCGATAACAAGGGCCTGAAGATCTGGACGTATAGCAATCTCGCCGATTATTATGGTCATGCCGGAAGGATACAGGACTCGTATGAGC
>JABDNM010000123.1 GCA_013043825.1 Flavobacteriaceae bacterium | reverse complement strand
GTATGTTCACCCGTTCCTGGACCTTTTTCTGAAGGCGTTCAGATAATACGATGAGTGGCGACCCTTCATCCCACCAGATCTTGGAATAGGCTTCCGCCGATTTCTTAGGTCTTGTATTCAGTATGATACCTCGTACCAACAGTATCCTGGCCCATTTTGGAACATCGATAACTCGAGGATCCATGAGGAACTCGTCCAGGTATTTTTTTACATCTTTTGGGTTTGTACTGTCGGGGGATCCCAGGTTTACAAGGAGAATTCCTTTTCGCATAGTTTTTTTTCTGAAACACAAAAGTACTAACTCAACCCGAAAAGGTTCTTAAAAAAGAATCAAAGTTATTTCTTCCATTATTGGCCAATCCTATGCGGTGGATGCCATCACAAATTTCTTGGGAGTTATGCCAAATTTCTTCTTGAAGGCAGTGATAAAATGACTTGCCGTACTGTATCCCACTTTTAGGCCTACCTCATTTACATTTTGAGTGCCGGAAACAAGCAATTGGCGGGCGACTTCCATCTTGTAGTCGAATAAAAAGCTAAATACAGAATCTCCATAGATCTGTTTAAAACCCTCTTTCAACTTGTTGAGAGGAAGGTTGATCTCTTTGGACAACTCTTGTAAAGTGGGGGGTTCGGCCATTCGCTGAATGATGATCTCTTTGGCCAATTTAATCTTGGCGACATTCTCTTCATTGACCAGGAATGGGCACTGAGCAATATCGATTTCTGCCGGCCGATTGAAATATAAACTCAACAATTCATAGACCTTGCCCTGGAAATAAAGCGGTTTCACCGTGGGATGCAAATTATAGTGCAACAACTGGTTTAACACGATAGCCATGGAAGGGGTGATCGCGGCCTCTTTGTAGTACTTGCGGTCTCTGTTTTCATCGGTAAGAAAGCTGATGTAGTTGGCTTCTCGCGAGAAAAAGCTATGAAACTTCTTAATTGGAATTAAAACAGAAAGCGCCGAGGATCCTGGACGTACCATGAGTTCTATAGGGAGATCCCGTTGTGGATTATATAAGAGCAAGGACCCTTCTTCTAAAAGGGGTAACTGGTAGTTGCCGTTATTGAAACTGAATGACGAATCTCCTTTTGCACCGAAATGAAATTGAATAAAGTTGGAACTAACCTCGCGTTTATAAATCTGATTATCATCGGTTTCGTTGTTAAATTTCAAAAGAAAAAACCCTTCATCCATCGCGGTTTCCTCGTAAATACCTTCAGCGTTATTTTTAGGCGTAATCATAGTAATTATAGTCGGTGTTTTTATTTAGAACGAGACGAAATTAGCCCTTTTTGCGGTGGTTTCTCTAAATTTTTCCCTAAAATTTCATCTGGCGTTACAATTGATACCGCTTGCGTTATTTTTTCAATACTTCAGCTGCTACCTTTGCACGATTCAATATGAAAAAGAACGGATACCAGCATTCTTCTGTAAATAGTTCGATCGATAGTAATTCCAGGAACGGGAACTTCTATGCCATAGGCTTAAGTTATCAAAAAGCAGACGCCGAAATACGTGGGCATTTTAGTATCCCGGACCAGGCACAGAACGACATACTGCAGCGTGCAAAGGAAGATGGGATCCCATCATTAAGCGTTATCTCAACCTGTAACCGTACCGAATTATACGGATTTGCGCAGCACCCCTACCAGCTCATAAAGATCCTGTGTGATTTCACGCAGGGTACGGTTGAAGAGTTTGAAAAGGTGGCTTACGTATATAAGGGTATGGAAGCCGTCTCACACTTATTTCATGTTGGCACCGGTCTTGATAGTCAGATCCTGGGGGATTTCGAAATTATCAGCCAACTTCGTAACGGACTGAAGCGCTCTAAAAAAATGGGCTTGCTGAATCCTTATATGGAGCGATTAGGGAATGCCGTGATCCGGGCCAGCCGGCGCATCAAGAACGAGACAGAGATTTCCTCGGGAGCTACTTCCGTAAGTTTTGCAGCGGTGCAGTATATATTGAATCATATGCCTTCAATCTCGGAAAAAAATATTCTACTTTTCGGAATTGGTAAAATTGGGCGAAATACCTGTGAAAACCTCATAAAACATACTCGTAACGAGCATATCACGCTCATAAATAGAACCAAGGTTAAAGCAGAAAAGGTGGGCGGAAAGTTCCACCTGGTAGTAAAAGATTACGCGAATATCAAACCCGAGATCACTCAAACCGATGTGCTCATTGTCGCCACCGGAGCTCAATCTCCCACAATCAGTAAAGAGCTGTTGTCTTTAAAAAAGCCGCTATTGATCCTTGATCTATCTATTCCGAAGAATGTTTCAAACAATGTGACAGAAAATGAGTTTGTCACCCTGGTACATTTGGATGAATTATCCACCACAACCGATAAGACTCTTGCACACAGGGAATCGCAAATTCCAAAGGCGAAGACTATTATCGAGGAAGTAAAAGCCGATTTCAAGTCCTGGTCCGAGCATCGAAAGCATGCACCAACCATCAAGGCGTTGAAGTTGAAATTGTCTGAGATAAAATTAGGAGAGATCGAGAATCAACGTCGAAAGTTTAATAATTTCAATGAGGAACAAGCCGAAGCGCTTAGCGATAGGATCATTCAGAAAATAACAACTCATTTTGCAAATCATTTAAAGGACGAATCTATTTCTACTGAAGAAAGCGTTGAGTTGATCCAGAAAGTTTTCCGTATAAAGGATTCGAGTTCATGAGCAGGACCCTAAGAATAGGTACGCGTGACAGCGAATTAGCTCTTTTTCAGGCAACTACTGTTGGAAAGGCCCTTGAGGATCTAGGCTTTTCATGTTCACTTGTGCCTGTGAAATCCACTGGTGATCTGGAGTTGAACAAACCGCTATATGAATTGGGAATCACGGGCATCTTTACGAAAACCCTGGACCAGGCAATGCTAAATAATAAAGTAGATATTGCCGTACATAGTTTAAAGGATGTTCCTACTCTCTTGCCCAAGGGAATAGTCCAAACAGCGGTTTTAGAGCGTGCTTCCTCGCTAGATGTCCTTGTCCCTGCGGGCAATCCTGATTTCAAGGAAGATTGTATCATTGCAACGGGCAGTTTGCGTCGAAAAGCCCAATGGTTACATCGCTATCCCCACCACCGGGTGGTGGGTTTACGTGGAAACGTAAACACGAGGTTGAAAAAACTCGCAGATAGCGATTGGTCCGGAGCCATTTTTGCCCGGGCCGGATTAGAACGCATTCAATTACTGCCGGAAAATTCGATAAACCTGAACTGGATGATCCCGGCACCTGCACAGGGGGCCATGGCGATAATGGCACGAACAGACGATGATTTTGCCCAAGATGCAGCGACCCATTTAAATCATGCCATGACCCAGACCTGTACCTCCGTAGAGCGCAAATTTCTTCGTGTATTGGAAGGTGGTTGTTCTGCCCCTATTGGTGCATTGGCAACCGTGACAAACGAACACATCTCTTTTAAAGGCGCTCTCCTCTCATTGGATGGCCAGCAGAAGATCGAAGTGGAAAGAGAGGCGAAGTTATCCGATATAGATGGATTTGGCGAAGCTTGTGCAAAAGAAATTTTGGACCAGGGTGGAGCACAATTGATGCAAGAAATTAAAGCCAGTACCCCATGAAATCGGTACTATCAACAAAGAAATTAAGCCCCGCCCAGAAGGAATTGCTTCTAAACGCTGGGTTGAGCTTTGTGGAATATGACGCTGTTCTAATAGAACCTGTCGAATTCAACGTGCCGAGCCAAATTCAGTATGCCCTGTTCACAAGTCAAAATGCGGTAGAATCATTTGTGAATAATGCACCTGATTCTACCCAAATAGAACATGTGCTTTGCGTGGGCACTAAAACGGCCAATTTATTGTCCCAAAATGGTATAAAAGTGACTAAAATTGCTAAAAATTCAACGGAATTGGCCCAAAATGTGATAAATATGGCTCAAAATGGGCCATTTTATTATTTCTGCGGAACACAACGAAGAGACGAACTGCCCGATGCTTTAAAATTGGCCAAAATTGACCTAATCGAGGTAAAAACATACAAAACTGAGCTAAATTTGCTAGTTTTTGAGCAAAAATGGGACGGAATACTGTTTTTTAGTCCAAGCGGAATAGAAAGCTATTCGGCTAAGAATTCCATCGATTCAAGCGTTGCTTTCTGTATTGGGGAAACAACTGCTTCAGAAGCAAAAAAATACACCCAAAATGTAGTAGTCGCAAATACCACCTCCGTCGAGAGTGTAATCGCGAAAGCTGCCAAGAAATTAAAGTATGTCGAAAATTAAGAACGATCTCTTTTTACGGGCCTTGAAAGGTGAAACCGTCCAACGTCCACCGGTTTGGATGATGCGACAAGCAGGTCGTTATTTACCAGAGTTCATGGAGATCAAAGCCAAATACGATTTCTTTACTCGTTGTCAGACCCCGGAATTGGCAAGTGAGATAACGATTCAGCCCATCCGAAGGTTTGGAATGGATGCGGCTATTCTCTTTAGTGATATCCTCGTAGTTCCTCAAGCCATGAACATCGAAGTTGAAATGAAGCCAGATATTGGCCCATGGCTGCCGGACCCTATTCGTTCGGCGGATGATCTGGATCGGGTGATCATTCCAGAGATCGAGAGCAGTTTGGGATATGTGATGGATGCAATTAAAATGACCAAAGATAAACTGAACCATGAGATCCCGCTCATAGGCTTTGCAGGGAGTCCTTGGACAATCCTCTGCTACTGTGTTCAGGGTCGCGGCAGTAAGAATTTTGATAAGGCCAAGGAATTCTGTTTCACGCAGCCTCACGCCGCCCATGCTTTGCTTCAACAGATCACAACCACAACCATATCCTATTTGAAAGCCAAAGTGGCAGCAGGAGTAGACGCGGTGCAATTATTTGATAGTTGGGGAGGATTGCTCTCACCGGAAGATTATCAGGTATTTAGCTGGAAGTACATGCAACAAATCATCGATGCACTGAAAAGCCAAGTGCCCGTGATCGCATTTGGCAAAGGATGTTGGTTTGCTCTGGATGTAATGGCCAGGAGCGGAGCCTCTGCTTTAGGAATCGATTGGACCTGCTCCGCAAGGAACGCACGGTATCTCACAGGTGGACAGATCACCTTACAAGGAAATTTCGATCCCACTAGATTATTCAGTCCACCTTCAGAAATAAAAAAGCAGGTGAAATTAATGATCGATTCCTTTGGTAAGGATCGATATATAGTGAATCTAGGGCATGGGATTTTGCCAAACATCCCGGTCGAAAATGCAGCGGCTTTCGTAGAAGCAGTAAAAGAATACAAGGAAGAATGAACCTATGGAAGCGTATCCGGAAATTGAGTTTGAAACAAATGTTTCATCTGTCTTTTGCCTTTTTGAAAAGGCCTATGTTAATAGGACCTACACTCAAGGCTACCAGGCGAACATTGAGTATTAGTTATGAACTGTTTGGAGGTGCACATCATCGAAATGGAAAAGCCAATGCGTTCAGACATGCCCTTTGGAACATTTTAATTTGTAAAAATGTACAAAAAAGGACCAAAAACACAGAAAAATCAGTGAATTGGGCCAAAAAAATCACTTTTTTATATGAAAAAGTGACAAAAAACGAAAAAATGGATCAAAAAATGGACCTCCACAATAACGCGTTAGGGAGAGCATGGTTTTTAAGTAATATTGATGAAAATGAAGCAAAATTGGTCGATTTTATTCAAAAAAAGCTCGAAAATGCTCGAAAAATAGAAGAAAATGACACTTTGACTAATTATAATGAATGTCTGATTTATATTTCTGAAGAACCACCACATGTTTAAGAATATATACAATGGTATACGCGCCTACGGGGGAACGTTTTCACTCATCTCTAAGTTAGGGCTATGGAAATACTTTGGAGTACCCATTTTCATAAGTATCCTAACCGCAATTCTAATTGGATTTGCGGCTTACGGTTTGAGTGATAATATTGGTAGGTTTATTTCCAAAGCATGGATCTGGGACTGGGGTTCTCAAACTTTTCGCACTATCAGCGATTTTATTGGCGCACTTTTCGTGATCGCGGTGGGCCTCATTCTGTATAAACACATTGTAATGGCCTTAAGTGCGCCTTTTATGAGCCCGGTTTCAGAAAAGATAGAAACTCACATGCTTGGTGCCGATCATCAACACCGAAATACGGGATTCATGGCCCAACTATGGCGCGGCATACGGATAAATCTGCGCAATCTGCTTATGGAACTTTTCTTTACCATACTTATCCTACTGGTTGGCTTGATCCCGGTGATCGGGATCCTCTCCTCGGTATTATTGTTTGTTGTGCAGGCTTATTACGCCGGATTTGGAAATATGGACTACACCCTGGAACGGCACTTCGAGGTTGGGAAAAGCATTCGATTTGTTAAGAGTTTTAGCGGAGTTGCTATTGGTAACGGTTTGATTTTTATGGCTATGCTATTTATTCCGGTCATTGGGATCATACTGGTTTTTCCGCTATCGGTGACCGCTGCGACGACCGAGACCATACGACTTCTAAAGGAATCAAATGCCTTGATACCAATCGAACAAAAGAATGAACTGCATCCATGAAAGATACCTTTGTAACGTACATCAGATCCTTACAGGACAGCATTACAAAAGCGCTTGAACAAGAAGATGGCAAGGCACTTTTCCATGAGGACCACTGGAAACGCCCTGAAGGAGGGGGTGGACGTACCCGGGTAATACAAAATGGAAATGTCTTTGAAAAGGGAGGCGTTAACATCAGCGAAGTACATGGCACCTTGCCGGAAAGTATGCAAGCCTATCTGGGAGTTCAAGATTCGAACTTCTTTGCCTGTGGCCTTAGCCTGGTTTTACACCCAACCAATCCATTTGTACCAACGGTTCATGCTAATTGGCGTTATTTCGAGCTCTATGACAAGGCCGGAAATATCTCTGCCCAGTGGTTTGGTGGCGGACAAGACCTTACTCCCTATTATTTATTCGAGGAAGACAATGTTCATTTTCATCAAGTATGTAAATCGGTTTGTGATAGACATGGTCCTACACTTTACGCCAATTACAAGAAACAATGCGATGCGTACTTTTACAATGCCCATCGCGGGGAAGCCCGTGGGATTGGAGGTTTGTTTTTTGATCATCTCAAGGTAACTCAGGCAAAAAGTATGGACGATTGGTACCGCTTTGTGAGTGATGTAGGGGATAGTTTCCTCCAGGCTTACTTACCGATCGTAAAGAAACGTAAAGACCTCCCCTATTCCGAAGCAAAAAAAACCTGGCAGGAAATTCGTCGGGGCCGCTATGTTGAGTTCAATCTGGTCCATGACAAAGGAACACTCTTCGGCTTAAGGACCAATGGCAGGATAGAAAGTATCCTAATGAGTCTGCCCCCCACGGTTCAATGGCGATACGATCATCATCCGGAACCCGGGAGTGAAGAAGAAAAACTAGTACATGTTTTAAAAACCCCCAGGGACTGGGCCTAAATTTCATCCACAATGCATCCATTAAGAAGAAGCCGCCGTTTAAGAACTTCCGAAGCCATTCGTAGTCTGGTTCGGGAAACGATCATCACCCCAGATGACTTCCTCGTACCCTTATTTGTGGTGGGAGGCAAAGGCATCAAACAAGAGATTGCTTCCATGCCCAATTATTATCGAGTGAGTCTTGATATACTTGCTGAAGAAGTGAAAGTACTATGGTCCCTGGGGCTAAAAAGCGTATTGCTTTTTGCGAAAATACCGGATGCTTTAAAGGACAATGAAGGTAAGGAAGCGCTCAATCCGGATGGGCTTATGCAGCTTGCAGTGAAAACGGTGAAAAATGCAGTGCCCGAAATGCTGGTGATGACAGACGTGGCACTGGATCCTTATTCAGTGTATGGACATGATGGAGTGGTTGAAAACGGAAAGATCGCCAATGATATTACTACCGAAATACTTGCTGAAATGTCTGTTTCACACGCCAAAGCGGGTGCCGATTTTGTGGCACCCAGTGATATGATGGACGGTCGCATACTTTCGATTCGAGAGGCTTTGGAGGATGAAGGATATGTCGATACCGGAATCCTGAGCTATAGTGCTAAATATGCCTCGGCCTTTTATGGCCCTTTCCGAGATGCGCTGGATTCAGCTCCGGTAGATCAGGAAGATATTCCTAAAGACAAGAGAACCTACCAAATGGATCCTGCGAATAGGGATGAGGCCCTCAAGGAAGTGGAAATGGACATTGACGAAGGAGCCGATATTGTCATGGTGAAGCCCGGCCTTTGCTACCTCGACATTGTTCGAGAGATCCGAAATGCTGTCGAAGTTCCTGTTGCCGTATACCAGGTAAGTGGTGAGTACGCCATGCTGAAGGCAGCCTCAGAAAGAGGCTGGTTGGATCATGACGCGGTCATGATGGAACAAATTATAGCTATCAAACGAGCAGGAGCGCAGATCATTGCTTCCTATTTTGCGAAAGACGTTGTCAAATTAATTTCTTAAAAATAAAGTACTTTAGCAGCAGGTCCAGCCTCATTGTTTTAACTTTAGAAAAAATTCCGGGATGACCCTACTCATCGTTTACGCGATACTTTCTATCTTTTTTTCTTTCTTATGTTCCATTCTGGAGGCAGCTCTGTTGAGCTTTACGCCCACTTTTTTAAAGTTGAAGACCCAGGAAGGAAAGGGCTATGCTATTGCCTTGACAAAATTGAAAAAGGATATTGATAAACCATTGATCTCTATTCTAACGATCAATACCATCGCACACACGGTGGGAGCGATTCTGGTGGGAGTAGAGGCCGAAAAACTGCCTTATAAAGTAGAAGTCCTGGGTGTTAATATTGTAGGGATCGTGTCCGCCCTAATGACCATCCTCATCCTGGTAGTTTCCGAGATCATCCCGAAGACCATAGGCGCCACCTATTGGAAACGATTGGGGCCGTTTACGGCAATAACCGTAAAGGCTATTATCTTTCCATTAAAGTATACCGGTATTCTCTGGTTGCTCACCCTAACAACCAAACTCATAGGGAAATCGGCTCATGTAAGTACCCTCAGCCGAGAAGAGTTCATGGCCATTACAGATGCCGCTGAACAGGAGGGCGTATTCGAAGGGAACGAGAGCAATGTGATCAAGAATTTGTTGTTGTTTAAGTCGGTGATGGCCAAGGACGTCATGACCCCTTTCCCGGTGGTTACGCTGGAAGATGAGACCATGACCCTGGCAGACTTTCGCGAGAAGAACAAAAACCTGCGCTTTTCCAGAATTCCGGTCTTTAGCGATAAGACGCATAACATCACTGGGTTTGTGCTGAAAGACGATGTATTGGAAGAACTCATTGAAGAGCATGGAGATAAGATGTTGAGTGATATACGGCGTGATATCTTTATCGTGGAAGCCCATAAGCCAATCCCGGATCTATTTGAAATATTCATCAAACAACGCGGCCACATAGCGCTGGTGGTAGATGAATTTGGAAACACTATTGGGATTGTCACTATGGAAGACATTATAGAGACCTTGTTGGGACAAGAGATCATGGACGAAAGCGATACCATCGAAGATATGCAGACAGCTGCAAGGAAGAACTGGGAGCGCAGGGCCCGGCGAATGGGCATTGAACTGCTGGACACAGATGAAACAAATTCGGAGTAATGGATCAGGTTCGAATTCAAAGTGCAATAGGGGTGTTGGAAGTTGGTGGGGATGAGCATGGTATTTCCTCCGTTAGCTTCCTCGACGAAGCTATTCCGGTCTCTAAAGACATTCCGAAGGAACTGCAAAAAGCGGTTGAGCAACTCGGTGAATACCTGTCCGGGTCCCGAACCGAATTCACATTAAAAATAAATCCCCCCGGCACCGATTTTCAGAAGAAAGTATGGAAAAAGTTACGGGCAATTCCTTATGGCAAAACGATGACCTACCAAGAAATAGCCAATGAATTGGGCGATCCCAAGGTTATTCGTGCGGCGGCATCGGCCAATGGTAAGAATCCTATTGCTATAATCGTTCCTTGTCATCGGGTAATTGGTAGCGATGGTTCGCTTACCGGATATGCCGGAGGATTAAGTCGAAAACAGTGGCTCCTGGAACATGAAAGCGGATTTAAACAAGGCAAATTATTCTAAATTTATGCCATGCGCAGATTATTCAAATCACTAAAAAGTTTTTTCAAATGGCTCGCTATGCTGCTGGTCTTGTTCATTGCATTTCTATATCTCTTTGACTATGAATATGTCTTGAAAGGGGTACGTGTAGTCTACCTTAAAGGGCATACAACGGCCTATATCGACGATCATCCCCATTTCGAAAATCTCCCTATTGCCAACGGAAACGAACAACCCTGGCCTAAGCATCTCAATTATAATAAAATTACTGCTACAGAATCGTTAAAGGAAATCAACAAAGAGTTGGGGACAATTGCTTTTCTCATTATTAAGAACGACAGTATTCTCTATGAAAATTATATCGATGGCTATGGTCCGGAATCAAGGACGAACTCCTTCTCAATAGCCAAAAGTATTACATCGGCACTTCTGGGAAAGGCAATTAAAGATGGCTATATCGAAAGTCTGGATCAGCCAGTTGGGGATTTCTATGACGTTTATGACAACGAAAAATTGACCGTAGGTGATTTATCTTCCATGGCTTCAGGGCTCGATTGGGATGAATCTTATTCCAATCCGTTTGGAGTGACTGCAAGGGCCTATTACGATGATGACCTGGCAGAGACTATTTTAAATCTGAAGGTAGTCGAGGAACCAGGAAAAGAATTTAAATACTTGAGCGGTAATACACAATTGCTTGGTATGGTGATCCAGAAAGCAACGGGAAAGAAGCTCCCGGATTACCTGAGCGAGAGTTTCTGGCAGCCCTTAGGGGCCGAACAAAGAGCAATTTGGCAGGTAGATGATGAAGAGCATCTTCTGGTTAAATCCTATTGCTGCATTGCCAGTAACGCCCGTGATTTCGCGCGCATTGGGAAATTGTATAAAAACCATGGGAAATGGGAGGGTACACAAATTCTGGATTCGGCATTTGTTGTCAAGTCCGTTCAACCTCGTTTTGATGCAAGCCCCCAATATGGGTATGGATTCTGGTTGAGTGATCATTTAGGGAAGAACATATTCGTGATGCGCGGAATCTTGGGACAATATGTAATAACTATCCCCGAAGATGATTTGATCATCGTTCGTTTAGGGCATAATCGCGGTGAGAAAAATGAGCTACCATTTTCAACCGATTTCTACGTATTCGTAGAAGAGGTATATGCCATGCTAGGTATGTAATAATCTTTATTTAGGCACAACCTGTGTAAGTGACATTCGAAAATGACGAATTCACCAATTTTTTGTAATTTCATACCTACTACCTCCCGCAATAATTTCAAAATATGTTAGATCGATTGAAACTGGAACATATCCTTTTCTTGGATATTGAAACCGTTCCACAGTATGTCACGTACAACGAACTTGATGAAACTTCCAAGGTTTTATGGGAGCAAAAGACACAATACCAGCGCAAAGAGGAGTACAGCCCGGAAGAATTCTATGACCGCGCCGGTATCTGGGCCGAATTTGGCAAGATCATTTGTATTAGCGTCGGGTTTTTTAAGCTGAAAGGCGAACTTCGTAATTTTCGGGTGACTTCTTTTCATGGCGAAGAAATAGCTATTCTGAAAGAATTCAAAACACTCTTGGAAACGCATTTCAACAAGCCCCAACAGTTACTTTGTGCTCATAATGGGAAGGAATTTGATTTTCCATACATCGCAAGGAGGATGATCATTCATGGAATCGATCTGCCCGCCAAACTGAATCTGTTCGGCAAAAAACCCTGGGAGGTGCCTCACCTGGACACCATGGAATTATGGAAATTTGGCGATTATAAAACGTTTACTTCCTTGAAATTGATGGCCTACGTACTTGGCGTGCCTTCTCCAAAGGACGACATCGACGGCAGTCAGGTGCGGGATGTCTATTACGAAGAAAAAGACCTCGATCGAATCATCGCTTATTGCGAAAAGGACACGATAACTGTGGCCCAAATTCTCTTGAGAATGCGAAACGAGTCTTTGTTGAGTGAGGAGGAGATACTTTCGATATAGTTCATTAAAAAACCCGTTCCTGCGAACGGGTTTCATTTTTAAAAATTGAAAATAGTGTCATTCCTTGATGAAACTTGCTATTGCTATTTCGTCACCATCGTTTACTTCCATGAAATAAATACCACTGGGTAATCTCTCCACATTAATTGACTTTTGGGAAAGGTCCCCTGCTTCGATCAATTGACCCGATATATTCACTATTCGGTACGTCATCGTGGAACTTGCATTAGGCACGATCACATTCAATACTGTTTTTGCCGGATTCGGATAGATCACAAAATCCTTTTCTTCATAAAAAATATCCTCATCGCCCAAGTACTCATCGATAATCCCTCCTAAATTTGTAATGGAATTTCGAATAGGTGCAAATCCCGTATTCGCGGTTATGGTGATCTGATCGATATAAACACGATCTTGATTTGTACTGGCATCGCATCGAAAACGGAATTGTGCATTGGTCGGGAAGTTATAAGCCCCTCCATCCACCGTAACCGTCGCAGTATAAAATGAATTGTTGTTGAAATGCGTTCCACTCGCGTACGAGGCTACTGTATTCCAACTAGTACCATCATGGAACTGAACCCAGAAATCCTCTCCATTTTCCATGCTGTTTGGATAGAAATAAAATTCTATGTCTATGGTGTTGTACGAAGTTACGTCGAACGTTCCCAGCGTCATGACCGATGAACTCGTGTTATCTCTCAATCGAATCGAATACGATCCCTCAAATGATCGGGAGCCTGAATATCTAAACGAATCTGACCCTCCATCGATCCATCCGTCCCATCCGGTTTCAAAAAATCCTTGATGTAATACTGTAGAGCTGGATCCACCTAAAGTGGTTACATTGACGATATTGCTTGCCCCAGATTCATTTCCGGCAGCATCTATAGCCACAACCGAGAAGCTGTAATTGGTCTCAGCCGTTAGTCCCGTTACGCCGAAACTTGTTCCGGAAGAAGAACCAATGATCCCGGCTCCTTCATATACATCATATTGGGTTACACCAATATCATCTGTCGAAGCTGTCCAAGACAGGTCGGTGGAAGTAGAAGTCGTATTGGAGGCCACTAAATTGGTAGGAGCTGTGGGAGCAGTTGTGTCATCAAGCGTGGTCACCATCAAAGGAAGACTTGCGTTCGATTCATTACCGGCAGCATCTTTAGCCACAATCGTAAAATCATAACCCGTAGAAGGATCTAGTCCTGTGACATTGAATGCAGTAGTAGCTGTTGAGCCAATGATCCCTAAACCTTCATACACGTCATAGCTGGTGACACCCACATTATCTGTAGAAGCTGTCCATGTGAGATCAGTAGATGTGGTTGTTGTATTTGAAGCTTGTAAATTAGTAGGTGTCGTAGGTGCTTCTGTGTCCGGTGGATCATCAGTAGTTACGCCCACAGAATTACTGGGAAGTGATTCATTTCCGGCTGCGTCTTTTGCTATTACCGAGAAACTGTAGTTGGTAGCCGGAGTCAAACCCGTTACATTGAAATTGGTTCCGGAGGTTGTACCAATAACAGTTAACCCTTCATACACATCGTATCCCGTAACTCCCACATTATCGGTAGAAGCCGTCCAGGAAAGGTCTGTTGTTGTTGAAGTCGTATTTGAAGCAACCAAATTGGTGGGTATTGTTGGGGGCACTGTATCCAGTCCCGTTGCAAGCAATACAATATTATCTAAAGCGATGTCTGCTTGCCATGTACTACCTGTAAGTCGGTTAAAGCGCAGCATTACAGCGCTTTCACCAAGGAATGCAGATAAGTCTGTAGATTGTAATATCCACGCATTTCCCTGATTTCCCGTCTGGTTCCATAAACTCGTCCAGTTTATTCCACCATCTGTACTAACTTCCAGGGTGATACTACCCATATCGGTAGCGCCAAACATATGATAGTTGAAATCAAAACTAGCGATCGTCTTATCACTAAGGTCAAAACAGGGTGATTCTAATATGGCACGTTTATTAGGATATCCTGTGCCGTTGCCGGATGCCTCCACATAGATATAAAAGGAGCCATCTAGTGCCCCGGATGGTCCTGTATTACTCGAAGGAGTTCCACCGCTATTACGCGTCCAATCAAGATCATCCTGCGTAGATTGGATCCAAACTCCAAATGACGACTCGTAACTTTCAGAATATGGATAGGTGTCCACCACATTCGTACAATTTACTGGTGGTGCTTCGTCTGTAGTAACCGCTACAGAATTACTTGCAGGTGATTGATTCCCAGCGGCATCCTTAGCAGTTACTGAAAAACTATAGTTCGTAGATGCAGTTAGTCCAACTACATTATAGTTGGTACTGGTCGAAGAACCAATTAGGGTAGTGCCTTCGTATACATCGTATCCAGTTACTCCTATATTATCGGTAGAAGGAGACCACGAAAGATCAACAGTTGTGGAGGTGATATTCGACGCCAGGAGGTTGGTTGGCGTAGACGGAGGTTCTGAATCCGGTACAACTGAAGTTACCGTTAATTGAACATCATCGATGGCCATATCACTCGCAAATCCATTCCCTAGGGTTGCATCGAACCTCAGTTTAACAGTGCTTCCGGCATATGCTGAAAGATCAACACTCTCGTCATTGAACCAGTTATTTCCCTGGTCTCCGCTCAAGCTCCAAAGGGTAGTCCAATTGGCTCCTCCATCATCGCTTGCTGTGACAGCCAACGTTCCCATATTTGCCCCCCACATATGATAATCAAATGTAAGTTCGGCGGAATGACTGGCCGGTATTTCGAAGCACGGGGATCCAATCACTGCATTTCTTGGTGCAGTTCCTTGTCCGTTGATATTCGAGGCTTCAACAAAGGTATAGAGTTGTCCTTGGTTTGCACTTCCAGGCCCGGTATTGGAAGATGGCGAAGCAAATCGACTTCGAACCCAAGAACTATAGGTATTACAAGTGGCTTCTTTTTCCCAGGATTTTAATTCGAAATCCATGGTATAAGGAAAAGTAGTTATGGTTTGACGGCAAAATGGTGTACTCACTGCCGTGTCATAGCTACATTGGAGATCATCTATGGGTTCGTAAAAAGTAAAATTCGGATAAACCGAGATATCAATATAAGGGGATGTGTCACCAGGGCGCAAAACTTTTACAAATGCCGCCCTTCCGCTTATACCCCATGAAGTACTGTTACATCGATTGTCGCCACCTACACGTTTCGCCCCTTGCAACGCCGCCATGAGTTTATCGGCTAAGGTACCTGTTGTATTTAGGAAGGCTGCTTCCATATCCAACAATACATCGATCTGGTCGCTTGTATCTAAGATGTTTCCCTGTATAGCATAATTGGGCCCTGTAATGTTACCAGCCCAATTTCCATTGGAACTACCAGTGTAACCAGCAGTTTCCAATGTGGTACCGTTGAAACCAACCACCCCATACTGTCGGGATGCAGGGCCGCCGCAACAGTCATTGGCCGTGACATAATCAATAATTTGCTGGGGAGTATCGCCCGCCAACATTCGGTTTCGTGCGATTGTTTGGTTTCCACTTTGGTAAGCGGCCTGCGTATGAATACCTCCGATGATATTATCATTCCCGTCGAGCACCAGGTCACTCAAAAAGTCAATCGTTCCACCATAACAACTACAGCCAGCACCTCCTACCTCCCCGGTGACAGGGTCGTAGGCAACAATTGAAAATGTATCCCCTTCTGCGTCCCTCGATTTATCGGGGGCGGGAATGTTTTCAATATTGGAAGGCGTGCGGAACTCTGGTAGATTATAGAATATAACCAGTGAGCAAAAAAATAGAGCAGCCAATGAGATTGCCGCCATGTGTACTTTGTTTTTAATTTTCTTTTTCATAATAATTTAGATTAAACTCTTGTGAAATTAATCAGTTCACCCCCAGCTAATTTTTGACAAAACCAACTTAACTTTTGACTTAAAATATTTTGATGGAACGTTGTGCTTATAAAAAATTCAGATAGCAAATCTTTATTAATTCTTAGCTTTTTACGGTAAAACCGTTAATTATTTACTTTTTTTGGCTTTTTTATTAGTTTTTCTTTAATAATATACAACTTTTATTGAGAATAATGTAATAATGAAATTTGATTGACATTCCGTTTTCTTTGGTTACATGCCCGATAAACGGCTTCTAATTGTTCAGGATCTTTCCGTTGCCTTCGAAAAAAACAAAAATCGGTTGAGGTGATTCACGGAGTTTCCTTTAATGTTGAACGCATTTCAATAGTGAATATCGATGGTGAATCCGGATCGGGGAAGTCAGTGATCTCCTGGCCATCATGAACCTGCTTCCGAAGAATAATGTCTCGATCGAATCATCGCTTATTGCGAAAAGGACACGATAACTGTGGCGCAAATTCTCTTGAGAATGTGAAACGAGTCTTTGTTGAGTGAGGAGGAAGTTCTTCGAGTTTGAGTGGGAATGGAACTCGCTTTTAATTCGTAGCTTTATCAAGCACTTTAAACATTCATGTAGATATGAAAATATTTCAAAAAACTATACTGTTTGCCTTGACCCTATCTATGGCAATCTTTATTTCATGTAGAGAAGACGAGAAGAAGAAGGAATCTGAAACCCAGGTAAATCAAACTGAAACCAAGAGCACCAATACTATAACGCCATCTTCCAATGACGCAATTGCAAAAAATCCAGCGCACGGCCAGCCTGGCCATCGCTGCGATATTCCCGAAGGAGCCCCGCTGGATTCAAAACCTCAGAATAAAAATCAATCCCCGGTCATCAATAAGGAATCAAACGTAAAAGTTAATCCTCCTCATGGCCAGCCTGGCCACAGATGTGACGTGAAAGTGGGCGATCCACTTTAAAAGAGCTTTTATTGAATGACAGAATCGACTTTACTTGAGGTTAGGAATCTTAAGGTTGCTTTCGGAAAAAAACAAAAATCCGTTGAGGTGATTCACGGGGTTTCCTTTGATGTTGATCGCAACTCCATAGTGGGAATCGTTGGTGAATCCGGATCTGGAAAGTCTGTGACCTCCCTGGCTCTCATGGGCCTGCTTCCGAAGAAAAATGCACACTTCACCGGGACCATTCGATTTAATGGCATGGACTTGTTGTCGATGAAAGCGAAGGAAGTACGCGAGCTTAGAGGTAAGGAGATCGCCATGATCTTTCAAGAACCCATGAGCGCCTTGAATCCCTCTCAAAGATGTGGTTACCAGGTGGCTGAAATTTTACAGCTGCACTTGAAGATGTCCACTTCCGAAGCCAGAAAAGAGACTATCTCATTATTTGAAAAGGTAAAATTACCACGGCCCAGGGAAATTTACAGGAGTTATCCACATCAAATAAGCGGTGGTCAAATGCAACGGGTCATGATCGCCATGGCAATTGCTTGTAAGCCTAAGCTCCTTATTGCAGACGAGCCCACAACCGCCCTGGACGTTACTGTTCAGAAAGAAATCTTACAGTTACTGAAAGAATTGCAGACCGAAACAGGGATGAGTTTACTTTTTATTTCCCACGACCTCAGCCTGGTTTCAGAAATTGCCAATAAGGTTCTTGTTATGTACGAGGGTGTCATTGTGGAAGAAGGCAATACCGTGGACCTCTTTAAACGTCCTAAAGATCCTTATACCAAAGCTTTGCTCGCATCCAGACCCACCTTGGACAAACGACTGAAACGACTTCCTACCATTGCCTCATTGGAGGATAAATCGTTCAAACCCACTGAGATCTCACCACAACAGCGAGCGCTCAATCACAAGCAAATCTACACCAAACCTCCTTTGCTGGAAATAGTCAACCTCAAAAAAACGTACTATTCAAACCCAGGATTGTTTCAGAAAAAACGAGCAATAAAGGCCGTAAATGATGTTAGTTTTAAGTTATATGAGGGTGAAACTTTGGGGTTGGTTGGTGAATCGGGATGTGGTAAATCAACCCTCGGTAAGACCATCCTGCAACTCGAGCGAGGATCGACAGGTAAGGTGCTGTATCGGGGCCTGGACCTTAATGTGTTAAGTGCTGGGAAAATACGAGACATGAGGAAGGAGATCCAGCTTATCTTCCAGGACCCCTACTCGTCTTTAAATCCCAGGATGACCATTGGT
>JABDNM010000113.1 GCA_013043825.1 Flavobacteriaceae bacterium | reverse complement strand
CGCTTGTCCCGATGGGGTTGGACCGCTCACCAAAGAATAGGTCGACCCAATAGGTGCACTTCCGTCATTGACCGTTCCATTGAACTCCTGGTCAAGACATCCTGTCTCTGTTTGAGGTGCTGCATATTGCTCGCAAATAAACACCTTTCCATCGCCATGGTCCTGTGTTGCGGCCATCAAATCTACCCTGGTGACTATTGAGCCTACAGGCGCTAGATCGTTTAGCGTAAAAATTGCAATACCAAGGGCACCGCCATTCTCGACCACTCGACCGGAATTCCAATAATCTACACCAGCAGGTGGAGGCGCAAACCCCGATCCCCATTGCGTAGAATTTTCGCGTACAAATGTATCTCCAAGAAATGTTTCTACAGAACTCCCAACAGGATATCCATATACGGCTATGTAGTAACAGTTATTGGCATTTCTTTCCGTAATAGCCAGAATACCTCCATCGTTTGATGGAATTCCCGGTGCGTAATAGAGAGATTGAATCTGGGCGTCAGTAGTTGCTACTGCTACAAAATCGTTGCAGATGTTTCTACCGTTGTCGTTAGATGTGAAATAGTGATTCAGGTTTTGATCCTGAAAGGCTGCTAGTGCATCACTATTCCAATTAGCATTAGCACTGTTATTATTAACATTAGTTCCGTTTTCAATAATCTCATTTCGATTATTCCCGTCGGGGCCTAACCTGGTCATACTATAACTTGAAGGTGCAGCAAATGAATTATAGATAGTTCCATCGATTGTGATGGAGCTTATCGTCGCCGGATCATTGTTGGCAGACTGTGTATCCGACCATTGAAAGGTAACTCCAGTGGTCACGGATGGTTTTTGGGTTTGGCCGAAACTGTTCACCTGAAAGAATACAAGGAACACAGTTAAGGCCATCAATAAAGATGTTAGCTTCTTACGATCGGGGGCGATAGAAAACATAAGCTTAATTTGGGTTATTGAGGCGATAGCGTTCTCAAACTGAGGCGGGGGCTAAAACCTATTGGAGCAAATATAAGATATAGTAAGAATTTACTTACTTGTAGAATAAATTATTCGTTATAATGTCTTTTTTACTCGTTGAACGGCATAATTCTGAGGTTTTTCCGTAAGTGCAGTTGAAGTATATGCTGGCAGAGTGACCTTTTAATGACTTCTAAATCAAGGTATTTTAAAATTGGATCCAAAAAAAAGCCCCGCGTTTGCGAGGCTTGTTCTATGCTTCTCCCGTAGGCCCAAAATTTATAGGAATAGGAGGCTGTTTGTAATCTTTTATCTCCCCATGGGCATTTTCAAATCGTTGTAAGTTGTCGTGTAATGCCTTCAGGAATCGTTTGGCATGCGGAGGAGTGAGCACAATTCGAGACTTCACTTTACTCTTTGGAACTCCCGGCATGATAGTCACAAAATCAACCACGAATTCCGATTGTGAATGATTGATGATCGCCAGATTACTATAAATTCCCTGCGCCACATCGGCATCCAATTCAATATTGATTTGTCCCTTTTTTGGTTTCTTATCTTCGGCCATGACTTATTATTTTAAAGAACAAGCGCTCCATAAGGAGCGCTTGAGTAAGTATTAGTTATAATTAACTTCTTGTTTCTCCCGGGTCATTTCCTCGAGCTCTTCCTTGGATCCTACGATGATGGAATCATAATGTCTCATACCGGTACCGGCAGGGATCCTATGTCCAACGATCACGTTCTCCTTCAATCCTTCCAAGGTATCAATCTTACCGCTTACTGCAGCCTCGTTCAATACTTTGGTTGTTTCCTGGAAGGAAGCCGCAGAGATAAACGATTTGGTTTGCAGCGACGCTCTTGTAATTCCCTGTAGAACAGGAGTGGCTGTCGCAGGGATAGCATCTCTACCTTCCACCAGCGTTTTATCTTCACGACGTAAAATGGAATTCTCGTCCCTTAAATCTCTAGCAGTAACGATCTGTCCTTCTTTCAGGCTTTCAGATTCACCGGCATTTTCAACCACTTTCATTCCGAAGATCTTGTCGTTCTCCTCGATGAAGTCGTATTTATGTGCCAACTGGTTCTCCAGGAAGGTAGTATCGCCCGGATCCACGATCCGAACTTTACGCATCATCTGTCTTACAACCACCTCGAAGTGCTTATCATTGATCTTTACACCTTGCAATCGGTATACCTCCTGAACTTCATTCACCAGGTATTGCTGTACTGCAGATGGACCTTTGATATTCAAAATGTCTTCCGGAGTGATGGAACCATCAGACAAAGGCATTCCCGCTCTCACGTAATCATTTTCCTGCACCAGGATCTGATTGGATAGTTTCACAAGATACTTCTTGATCTCTCCCAACTTGGATTCAACAATGATCTCACGATTACCTCGTTTGATCTTTCCGAAGGAAACCACCCCGTCGATCTCACTAACCACCGCCGGATTGG
>JABDNM010000116.1 GCA_013043825.1 Flavobacteriaceae bacterium | reverse complement strand
GTCCGGCCCAGGCATTCTCATCGTGGTTGGTTACGAAGTTCATAAGAATATCACTTTCCTTCCATTTTTTTTGCGCCTTCACCATATACTCGTCGAAATGACTCACGTCCTTCTCCCCTTGCGCGATTGCATTTAGAATATGGTGCACTTCCCAGCCATACGACATCTCAAAAAGGCCGTTGCCACTCAATTCCGGCTTGTCGGCTTCCGCCAGCATAAATACCGGCTTCACCTCCCGAAGCCTGGGAATGGCCTCTTCCCAGAAGCTAGTAGGAACCATCCCAGCCATATCACATCGAAATCCGTCGATATCCTCTTCTTTTACCCACTCGAGCATTTGGGAGATCATAGTTTCCCGCAATTCCCGGTTGTCATAGTTCAGATCGGCCACATCGGCCCATCCCACGGGTGTTCCATCATTGTTGAGAGGCTCGCTGATCTCCCCTTGAGAGTTCCGGGTGTAGAATTCCGGCTTTTCGGTGATCCAATGGTGGTCCCATCCGGTATGATTTGGAACCCAATCCAGGATCACGAACAGACCATACTCGTGCGCTGTTTCCACCAAATTTCTAAATTCATCCCGCGTTCCCAAATCCGGATTCAATTTCCTGAAATCGGACACGGCATAATAGCTACCCATCACTTTTTCCCGCTCGGCCGGATCCTCGATGTCCTCGATCATGAGATCGGCTGTGGCCTTTCGTTTCACTTCCGAAATGGGAAATACGGGCATCAGCCATATGATCCTGACCCCAAGCTTTTTAAGCTTTGGAATGTCCTTAGTAAATTCTTTGAATGTCCCTTGGGGAGAATACTGACGAATGTTCGCTTCGTAAATTACAGCCGATTCCAACACTTGGTCGGTGATCGGCGCAACCGATTGAATTAGTTCTGTTTCCTGCACGGTATCTTTGGATTTTTGGTCTTTACAAGAGATTAATGTCATTAGAAGGAGCAACCCCCATGTATAAAGTTTCATGATTTATTTTTTGATTGATTCCAGTAGCGCAATGCCCGATTTCGTTTTGAGGGACACCTTGCCATCTTTCACTTTAAGCAATTGGCCGCTGTATGCCTCCCGAACCGATTCGCCTTCTTTGAACACATTTCCCACATCGATGGTTTGAGTTTCGGCGTTCAGATCGAGGGCCACGACGACTGCATCCCCAAAATCGCCTTCAGATAAAACACGTTTAAATACGTAGGGACTTTTGGTGATCATCTTATGCTTTCCAGCCCCTACCGCCGGATGCGCTTTTCTAAACTGACCTAATTTTTCCCAATGGGATTTAAGTTGTTGCTTCTCAGGGTTATTATTGATGGCGTCCCAGTCCATGGGCGAGCGCAAAGTTGCGTCACCTACGGTGCCTTCTATGATTAAAGTCCTGCCTACTTCATCGCCGTAATAGATCTGCGCGGCTCCCGGCGCGAGCAATAAGCGGATTGCCGTTTCATAGGTCTTCGTTCGCTCCTTGTCAAAAGGCGAACCATCGTCATGTGAAGTGAGGTAACTCATGGTACCAAACCCTGCCAATTCGCTATGTAATAATTTTGAATATTCACTGAATACCGCTTCGTACGATCGATCTGCCGAAGATCTCAGGTCGAAATTGATAAGGGCGTTGAAACTCTTGCCGAAATAACGAACCTTTCGATCCCCAAAATCGGAATACTGACCTTCCTGCACCCTGTAACCATAAATCTCTCCCACGAGATAGAAATCGTTGTCATCCAGTACCTTTTCCGGATTCATCTGTTTCCAACTTGCAAAGGAATCATCACAGACTTCGCGGAATTCTTCCCATACGTATTCTTCAGTATGTCTTACGGTGTCCACCCGGTATCCATCGATCCCGAAATCGGTTATGTAATCGCTCAGCCATTTCATGATATAGAATCTCGGGGCACGAGGATGACCTGTACGGTCAAAGAATGCATCCAGTTCCTTCATCTCTTCTTCATAGCGGCCCTCTGTTTTCCATTTCTCTACCAACTGCGGAGGAAGATCGACATCTTCATCGTTTTCGGTTAGTATATCGGGAAGGTTATCCACGAGGGTGCATTGTAC
>JABDNM010000105.1 GCA_013043825.1 Flavobacteriaceae bacterium | reverse complement strand
GTCTTGGACCACTTAACAATTCGGAGGTTGGGTTGGGCTTCGCCAGCGCGGAAGCGAATGTTGTCATACTCAACCCAACCCACTGCCTAACGGGTCATAGTTATTAAGTACGAAACCCGACCCTGGTTGATATTAAAGCCGTTCTTAGAATTGAATTATGATTTTGCCTCTCCCATCCCTAATGGGCAGGTGAGCCTAAAGGACGGGTGCAGGTAACCAGAGGAGCCCGGGTTGAAACCCAAGGAATAGAGATGGCTGATAAAAGTTCGGAAGTGATCATCGAAACCAAAGATTTGACCATTCGCTTTGGAGGTCATGTGGCTGTAGACCATGTGAACTTTAAGATAGCCCCATATACCCTTAAGTCCATAATTGGTCCTAATGGCGCGGGGAAAACGACCTTTTTCAACATGTTGACCGGTCAATACAAACCGAGTGAGGGACGAATCTTTTTGGCAGGCAATGATATTACTGATCTGGGTCCGGCCCAGAGAACAAAGCTGGGGATGGGGCGCTCTTTTCAACTGACCAATATCTTTCCGCTTCTTTCAGTACTTGAGAACGTGCGGGTTGCAATCCAATCCCGGGAAGGTTTTGGTTTGAATTTTTGGAGAAGTTATCTTCATTTTTCGGAAACAGAAGATGAGGCTTATTCCATCCTTCAAGAAGTTCTTTTGGATGATAAATGGAAAGCCACATCCTCCGCTCTAACTCATGGGGAAAAACGCAAGCTGGAGATTGCCATTCTTTTGGCATTAAAACCACAAATTCTCTTTTTAGATGAGCCGACTGCGGGTATGGGACAGGAGGAGGTGCCGGCCATTTTAGAGATACTCCAAAAGATCAAGGACGCCAAAGACCGGACCACGCTCTTGGTGGAGCATAAAATGGACATGATTATGTCTCTTTCAGACACCATCATGGTGCTTCAGGAAGGAAAACTGATCGCCGATGGTGTGCCTGATGAGATTTACAGGAGTGAGGCAGTTCAGGAAGCTTATTTAGGAGGAGGAACAACGCGTGAGTGAGGTCATTTTGAAATCAGACGCGATTCACACCTTCATCGGCCAGCATCATATCCTTCAAGGAGTCTCTTTTGAGGCCAAAGCCGATGCAGTAACGGTCTTGATTGGGCGAAATGGAGCGGGTAAGAGCTCGACGCTCAAAACGATTATGGGACTGCTTCCCGCCTCTAAAGGGAAAATTGTCTATAAGGGGGAAGAGATCCAGGACAAGAAGCCTTATGCGATTGCACGTATGGGGATCGGTTTTGTTCCTGAGCATATGGGAATTTTTACCGATCTTACGGTAGAAGAAAACATGCAGGTGGCGATGCTGAAAGAAGACAACGAGACTGCGGAAAGGCTTGATGGGACTCTGGAGATGTTTGCGGACCTTAAGAAGTTCTGGAAGGCTAAAGCAGGAACCTTGAGTGGTGGTCAGAAACAGATGCTTGCTATTGCGAGGGCTATTGTAAACGACACCTCGTTGCTCCTGATCGATGAGCCAACAAAAGGTCTGGCGCCTATAATCATAAATGCCCTCATTGAAGCCATCAACCAGATAAAAAAACACAGCGTGGTCATCCTGGTGGAGCAGAATTTTTACATGGCCAGCAGCGTGGGAGATGATTTCTATATCTTGGACGATGGGAAAGTAGTTCAAAACGGCCTCATGCAGGAACTCGTCCAAAACGAGGAGATGCAAAGTAAGTATCTTGGAATCTCTAAAGCGGCAGACTAACACAAAAGGTATGAACTCACAACGGAGTTTCATAGAATTTGACAGGATCTTATTATTCTTTCTGTGATTAATTTTTGCGGCCAAATTAATGGAGTCACTTTATATGGCACAGACAATTTTTAGGCGTTGGGGACGGGAGTTCGCCATAGCAGGGGCCATTGTTCTCTATCTGCTGCCTCTCTTGGGGATGGACATCAGAACCTATCTAACACTTACCATCGCAGGCCTTGCCATGGGGATGATGCTGTTTTTGGTGGCCTCAGGACTAAGCCTCATATTCGGCCTAATGGATGTGATTAATTTTGCTCATGGGGTCTGTTTTGCATATGGAGCTTATGTAGCCTTCAGCGTTTTCAAGTACCTGAATAGTTGGGTGGAGACGGATTCGCTTTTTCAGAACTTCTCGATCTTCTTTATCGCGATCATTGCCGCTATTATCGTTGTCGGAATTTTAGGGATCATTATCGAAAGGGTTCTGATCCGTCGTGTCTACGGATCGCATCTGTTTCAGATTCTCATAACCTTCGGGGGAATGGTTGTACTTACGGAATTTATCCGCATCATTTGGGGCCCCAACGACGAGGTGATGCCTCAACCCATAACGTTTTCCGGGAACTGGAATATCTTTGATATCATTATCCTCAAGTATCCCATCTTTTCTATTGTTTTAGGCCTAGCCGTGTATGGCATAATCCAACTGGTACTTAAAAGGACAAAAGTGGGGAAGATTGTGCGGGCCGGGGTGGAAGACCCCGAGATGGTCCAGGCT
>JABDNM010000102.1 GCA_013043825.1 Flavobacteriaceae bacterium | reverse complement strand
ATCTTGGGATGCCTCAAGAGTAGTAATTTGCTCATTCTTGAAGATTTGTACCCCTTCTGCTTTCAACCAGGACTGAAGGTCATTCATAAATTCATGCGGAGTAGAATGCCAATCACAAGCGTAATGTACCGCTCCAACGGCTTCCACTTTGGCCCCTATTTCGATATTTGGGATGTTGGATTTTGAAATCTCCTTCACCTCAAGGCCTTCCGCAGCTGCTATTCTGGCTATATGTATTTCTTCCTCCAACATCTTTTCAGATTGACAAAGTACCAATAGTCCATTATTCTTTAGATGAAAATTAAAGCCTTCTTCCTGTTTTATTTCTGAAAATAATCTGGCACTTAATAGATTAATATCCTTGATCACGGGAATGGACTTATTCACATTCTCTTTTGTACACGATTTGTTGAATGCCCAGGCCCACTCAAATAAGGATTTGTCTAAACGAGGTTTGATATAAAACGGACTGGAAGCATTGAACATCCACTTGATCCCTTGCTTGACAGCACCGGGAGCAGCCAAAGGAATTATATGACTGGGCGTTAAGTATCCGGCATTCACGAAAGAAGCTCCCCCATCCATGGAAGATTGATCGATGACAGTGACTTTATGACCGGCCTTCACAAGATAATAGGCCGAACATAGCCCGATTACTCCTCCTCCTATGACGATCACCTCTTTCATAATACTTGAAATCCGTGAGCAAATGGATCATCCTCGGGATCGATAGTGATGGTATTGTAGCCGTATATCTTTGCCCAGCCTTGAATGCTTGGGACGATCGCAGATATTTCGTGTATTCTTACCTCTTCCTCGATAACTCCTTCAAAGCGCGACCCAATGAAACTCTCATGGACATAGGTGTCACCAACCAGTAATTTTCCTTTAGCGTGCAATTGTGCCATGCGTGCGGAAGTTCCTGTCCCGCAGGGCGATCGATCGATGGCCTTGTTTCCATAGAACACCGCATTTCTTCCCGAAGAATTAACGTGTAAAGGTGTCCCTGTCCAAAGTATATGACTTACATCACGAATGGAATCGTTCTCCGGATGAACAAAGTGATCTGGATATTTTTTATTGATGTCCTTCCGAAGTTTTTGTGACAATCGAACTAATTCCCCGGCACTGTAATTCTGGACTCCTGAAAAGTTCTCTTGTGGATCGATAATAGCATAAAAATTTCCCCCATATCCCACATCAAAGCTAAGCTGCCCAAGTTCATCGCTTTCTGCAACAAGGTCGTGGGCTGCTAAATAGGAAGGTACGTTGCGGAACCTAACCCAAACTACTTTATTATCTTTTTTCAGATATTCGACCTTAACTAGTCCTGCAGGAGTCTCCAGGCGAACCGTTCCTTCTTCTTTGGGAACTATTAATCCTTCCTCAATCCCAATGGTGATCGCTCCTATAGTCCCATGGCCACACATAGGCAGGCAACCTGAAGTTTCGAGAAATAATATTCCCACATCATTCGCTTCCGAATGAGGCTCAAAAAGAAAGCAACCACTCATCATGTCATGCCCCCTTGGTTCGAACATCAATCCAGTGCGAATCCAGTCGTAGTCTCGAATAAATTGCAGGCGCATTTCATTCATGGAATCACCCTTCAGAAGGGGTCTACCCGTGGTGATCACCCGTACCGGATTTCCACAAGTATGTCCATCGATGCAATTAAAAACCGACTTCATTTCGCTTCTTTTAGGACTTCGGGTAATAACTCTTTAGGAAAATCCTGGTAACTAAATGGTCGTACCCATCGCAAGATGGAATGATTACCAACTGCTGTGAAACGGCTGTCGGTACTAGCGGGATAAGGACCTCCATGTGTCATCGCGTCGCAAACCTCAACCCCTGTGGGTACTCCGTTGAAGATGATACGCCCTACCCTATCTTGCAACGCATCGATCACGGCCGCCAGGTTTGTATACTCCTCCTTTTCGGCTAAGATCGTTCCCGTAAGCTGGCCTTCCAGGGATTGGATGACCTGGACCAATTCGGCTTCATCTTTACACCGAACCACCAGCGAAAAAGGCCCGAATACCTCCTGGTGCAATTTAGTATTCCGAAGGAAGTGTTCGCCAGAAACTGTTGCAATTCGTGCTCCGGCATAATTATTCTGGGTTGGTTTATCGTATTCGGCAACAAGTACACTCCCCTCCTGGGACAACACTTCACTGCCTTTTTGCTGAAAAGCGCTATGAATGTTGGGGTGGAGCATGGAGTGTGCGTCCACTGAAACCGTTTTTCTTCCCAGATCCTGTATGAATTCATCAAGCCCTTCACAATCGATGGTGAGCAACAAGCCAGGGTTGGTGCAAAACTGTCCGGTTCCCAGGGTGATAGATTTGGAATAGGTGGTTGCTATCTCCCCCGATCGATTTTTTATTGCTCCCCTACTAATGATGACTGGGTTCACACTTCCCATCTCGGCGAATACGGGAATAGGTTCATCCCTTTGAGCAGCCAGATCGAACAAGGCTCTACCGCCTCCAATACTTCCCGTAAAGCCGACGGCTTTTACCTTGGGATCCATTACCAGTAGTTTTCCAACTTCGATCCCTGAACTATTCAAATTCGAGAACACTCCTTCGGGCATTCCGGCAGCTTGAGCTGCTTTGATCACCGCCGAGGCTACCAATTCCCCAGTTCCCGCATGCATAGGATGCGACTTGACAATTACCGGACAACCTGCAGCCAGGGCACTTGCAGTATCCCCTCCGGCCGTTGAATACGCCAGGGGAAAATTGCTAGCTCCAAAGACTACCACAGGCCCAAGAGGAATAAGTAGTTTTCGTAGGTCGGGTTTAGGAACCGGAGTTCTGGATGGATCGGCACGATCGATCGTAGGTTTCCGCCAGGCATCGTCCCCAATTAATTCAGCAAACATTCTTAACTGGCCCACAGTACGGCCACGTTCTCCTATTGCCCTTCCCTGGGGCAAACCTGATTCTTTCATATAGGTTTGAATCAAGATTTCATCCAATGCAAGGATCTCATCGGCGATGGCCCGAAGAAAAGCCGCACGCTTAGAACCTTCCGTAGTTCGATAGCTTCTGAACGCTTTTTCAGCCAGGAAGGTTGCTTGTTCTATCTCATCGGAGGTTGCTTCCGTAAAGAGGGTGTCGTTCGGGCGATCTTGCACAGGATCATAGGTTCGAAAAGTCATCGATCCTGCTGCCAGTTGTTGAAATCCGATATAATTTTTGCCTGTCATCTGCTTTCTTTAATTCGTTCTAAATGCTTCTTTAGATCAACCGGTTTGTGAATCACTTTCTGTGAAACCGGGTATTTCTCCAGCAGATTTGCCGGCCGTATAGGTCTTGGTGTAAAGTTGCCTCCACAATTGGGACACATTCCCTTCAAAAGAACTTCAGCGCATTCGGTACAATAGGTACATTCGAAGGTACAGATCATAGCATTTGGAGAATCGTATGGCAGTGATCTATTACAATGCTCGCAAGAAGGTCGTAATTCCAACATCATAAATTCTTATAATCCGGAAGTTCCGGGCGATGCGCAAGACTTGCATCGATTATCTCCAATACTCTTTCGCGTTCGATTCCTGTCAAGGGCAATCGCGGGGGTCGAACTTTTTCCGAACCCAATCCTGTTGCTACTTCAGCCAATTTTATATTCTGAACTAATTTAGCGTTAATATCCAACTCAAGCAAAGGCATGAACCAGCGATAAAGGGCTCTTGCTTCTTCGATCAAGCCGGCCTTCTGTAGTTCGTAAATGGCGACTGTTTCAGCCGGAAAAGCACAAACCAGCCCTGCTATCCATCCATCTGCTCCCATAATGAGGCTCTCGAGAGCCAGGGTATCAACGCCACACATGATCTTCAATCGGTCACCAAATTGACTCCTAATACGAGTTACATTTGAAATGTCGCGAGTCGATTCCTTGACTGCCTGAATGGTGTTACATTCGAGCAGTTCTTCGAACATGGCGAGGGTTACTTCAATTCCATAGTCAACCGGATTATTGTAAACCATGATGGGCAGGGAGGAGCTAGTCGCCACAGCCTTGAAGTATTCCACCGTTTCCCTGTCATCGGCCTTGTATCTCATGGGAGGCAGCATCATCAATCCCGAGGCACCATCCTCCTCAGCCTTTTGTGAAGCCTCAACGGCCCTCGAAGTGGATTGTTCGGCTATGTTCATGAGCACTGGAACTTTATCGCCCAACAATTCGACGGTTGTTTTGGTAAGTGTCCTTTTCTCTGAATCTTCCAGGGTACTGGCTTCGCCCAGGGTGCCTCCTAAAACGATACCATGAACACCGGCTTCGAGCTGTGCTTCAATATTGTGTTTAAAAAGATCCAAGTCCAAGCGATCGTTGCTTGAAAACTTGGTCGTTACCGCAGGCATTACACCTTTCCATTCGAATTCCATGTGGTAAATTTACCTTCAAAAATAGATGAAAATTCAGTCATAAAAAAAGATGCCCGAAGGCATCTTTTATCATATTGTAATGAATCGGTCTATTTCATCAACTCTTCCACGAGGGTGTAGATATAATCACCATGCACCCCGGTAAAATAACTTCCCATTTTCTTGTTCATGGCATCTCTGGCTGTAGCATCCGGCCAGTGAGCCTTGACCAATTCTTCTGTTCGGTTGAACATGTTGGGAAAGTCTCCCATGGTTTTCAGCATAAAAGCCTCCACAAATTCGGTGCGATCACTTCCCCATGCATGAACATTGGGGTAATATCCATGAATATATTGATTTTTATGTAGCACGTTTTTGGTAAACTCATCTCTTAGCTCCCCGAATTCCTTCTGGGTTCCATCCTTTGGAAAGGCGAAGTGGCTCTTCCGAACATAGAGGATCATATCATCACCGGGAGGCGCAGTCATTACCTTAGCCCCACTCATGGTCGCATAAATCTCGTCTGAATGATAGTTATCATAATAAGCAGCTTGCTTATCGAAGAAAGCATCCCGTGCCGTTTTATCCGGCCAGGCCAATTCTGCTAATTCATTACCGCGCGCTGTAGCTTTGTCAATTGCCTCCCAATTGGGGTAGGTTTGTACATAGATCAACTCCCTGTTATCGGGGGTAAATCGATGCATGTAAAATGAAGCATTCGTCACAAATTCGTTCTTCCTGGTAACCTTGTCCATAAACTCCTTTTCCACAGCAATCCATTCCTGCATATCGAAATTTTCATAGTCCATATTCCAATACATGGTAGTGACCGTAATGTACTCTGGCCTGGCGGGTGCTGCTTCCTGGGCAAAAAGGTTGATGGGTGTTAGCAACATGGCCATTCCCATTATTGCAATACATTTAAGCGTTGTTCTCATAATTCCATTGGTTTTGGTTAGTATAAATGTTTAATTATTTCCAACTAAAAATTTGGAGCAACAAATAGTAAAATGGGACAAATAAGTAATGGAGCTATGC
>JABDNM010000099.1 GCA_013043825.1 Flavobacteriaceae bacterium | reverse complement strand
CCTACCACTTTCTGTTCTTCCAAATACAATTGGATAGAGCTGGATATGGTATTGTCGATCCCAACCAATTCGCCGGCATCATTCCTGAAATAATAGATCACCTCTGAATTTTTGATAATATTCACCGTATCCAACTGGTTGTTGGTAAACAGCCCGATGAGCCGTTCGCCTTTTACCTGGTTGTAGCCGGCGCTGTCTTTTTGTATGAGGAAGGCGTTATTGAATACTTTTAGGGTGTCCAGTTCGTCTGTTTCCTTGTTGTTAAGGATATGAATGGTATCGCCCGTCATCTGATTCTCACCGCTCCAAAGTACCGGTTCCCGAATTAATTTTGTGATCCCCAGTTGCTGATCGATAAAGATCGAATCGCACTTTCCACTGGTTGGTTGCTCGTCTTCGAGTCCGCGTTTGAACATTCGCGCCTTGTAAAAACCTTTGATAATTCGATTCTCCGGTTTGCCGGTAACACGCAGGGTGTCGGCATGCACATACACCGAATCTTCTTCCTGTAGTGTTATGGCCACGGCGCGTTTGGTAATAAAAACGGAGTCCTTGTCGCGATACACTTCGGCATAGTGTCCGCGGATCACACTTTCATTGATCGTGTCCAATACGGTGATATTGTTGGTCGCCGATGCAAAACTTCGGTTTCGGTCAAAATAGATGCTGTCTCCAAAAAGTATCCTATTCTTATAATCGATACGGCTGTTCTTTACAAAATATCCGGTATCTCCGCGTGTGTCATAATAACCGCGCTCGCAATAGACGGTACTATTATCGCTAACGATGGTAGATTCGCCATAGAGGTAAGCACCCCCGGTTTCAGAATAAAAATCCAATTGAGGTGAGTTCACCGTGTACTTGGGATTGACGATCTTAACATTGGACAGGAACTGGTATTTCTTCGATTCGGCAAAATAACGGCCAATACGACTGGTTAAAGTACTGGCTGTATCACGGACTGTCCCGCCGGAGCGGTAATAGGCCTGCTGTTTGATGCGGTCGAAATACAACGTATCGGTACGCAGGGTGGTAGCCGGCTCTGTGAGTACCACATCGCCACTCGCAAAGGCAAAAGAAGTGTTTCCGTTGTATTCGGCATATTTGCTACGCATTTCGACAGTATCGCCCTGCTGAATGCGCACCGCGCCGTAGGCCTTTACAAAATTGTCTTTGAAATACACATACGCCTGGTTACACCACATTTCCACTCCTTCATGAACAATGTACACCTGCCCATCGTTGTCCATGGTATAGATAACCGCTTCGGGAAATTCGGGCTTTTTTTCAAAGTACCCCGATTTAACCGCGACCTTGGTGGTTTTGGCAGTGTCAATTATCTTTACCTGCCCACTGGCTCCTATTCCGAAGAAGAAAAAGAAAAGTGCTATGTAAACCGACTGTTTCAAGTAACAAGTATACTAATTCTAAGAATGCTGGGGTACTAAGGTATTATTAAAAAATGGCAACCCGTCACAAAGAGGATTGCCATTATTCTTATTGTTTCTGAATTTTTAACGCGGAATCGTTTGTGTTCGGTCGGGACCAACAGATACGATCTTTATGGGAATCTCAAGTTCTTTCTCGAGGAAATCGATGTAGTCATTCAATTCCTGCGGGAATTGGGAAACATCACGCATCTTGGTTAGGTCTTCTTTCCAACCCTTCATTTCGGTGTAGATAGGAGTTACATTCTCCGACTCGATATTGAATGGCAGATGGGAAATGGTCTCTCCCTTGTATTTGTAAGCGGTACAGACTTTTATTTTTTTGAAACCACTCAATACATCACCTTTCATCATCATGAGCTGAGTGACACCATTGACCTCGCAGGTATATTTTAACGCCACCAGATCGAGCCATCCACAACGACGTGGTCTGCCGGTAACTGCGCCTAATTCATTTCCTATTTTGGCCATGTCTTCACCCACTTTGTCGAACAATTCGGTAGGGAAGGGACCAGACCCAACGCGGGTCGTATAGGCCTTGAAGATCCCAAACACCTCCTGGATCTTCCCTGGAGCAATTCCCAGGCCGGTGCATGCGCCCGCAGCTGTTGTGTTGGATGAGGTGACAAATGGATAGGTTCCGAAGTCGATATCGAGCAACGATCCTTGCGCACCTTCTGCGAGTACCGACTTACCGTCTTTGATCGCCTGTCGCAGGTATTCCTCGCTGTCTATGAAAGTAAGCGATTTGAGCACGTCGATAGACTCGAAGAATTCGGCTTCCATTTCGGTAAGGTTGTACTGTATGTCTACATTGTAAAAGTCGATCATAGCCTCGTGTTTGTCGGCCAGGGCACGGTATTTTTGTTTCCAGCCTTCCATTTCGACGTCTCCCACCCGAATTCCGTTTCGACCGGTTTTGTCCATATAAGTTGGGCCTATTCCTTTGAGCGTTGAGCCAATTTTGGCCTTGCCCTTGGATGCTTCACTTGCAGCGTCAAGCAATCGATGCGTGGGCAAAATGAGGTGCGCCTTCCTTGAGATCATCAGTGTCTTGCGGTAATCGATATTGAAAGGATCGAGGCCTTCCAGTTCCTTGGCGAAGACTACGGGGTCGATCACCACACCATTTCCAATGAGGTTGATGGATTTTTCATGAAATATACCCGAAGGAATCGTGCGTAAGACATGTTTGATGCCATCAAATTCCAGGGTGTGTCCCGCATTGGGGCCGCCTTGAAATCGAGCGATAATGTCATAGTTTTTGGTCAATACGTCGACGATCTTTCCTTTTCCTTCGTCGCCCCATTGTAATCCGAGTAGTAAGTCTACTGCCATAAATTTATGTGTTGGGAGTTTTTCGATTTCCGTAGAAATACAGCGAATGGTTGGTTATTTCAATATCAAATACCTCTTCGATGGTTTTTTTGATGGATTGAATACGAGGGTCACAGAATTCGATCACTTCGCCATTGGCAAGAATAACATGATCGTGTTGTCGGTCAAAATACGATTTTTCGTAATGAGCCTGATTTTGTCCAAATTGGTGTTTCCTTACCAACCCGCATTCCAATAGTAATTCGATAGTGTTATAAAGCGTTGCGCGGCTTACCCGGTACTTTTTATTTTTCATATTGATGTACAGTGACTCAATATCAAAATGCCCGTCATTATCATAGATCTCTTGCAAAATGGCATAGCGCTCCGGAGT
>JABDNM010000098.1 GCA_013043825.1 Flavobacteriaceae bacterium | reverse complement strand
TCCAAGGATCGCACAGTTCACCGCGATAAGGGGAAGGAATATCCCTAAAGAGTTATATAGTGAAGGTGAGAATTTCTCCACAACGATTTCCACCAACTGCACCATGGTAGCGATGGTGGCGATAAATAGGATAAACGACAGGAAGCTAAGGTCATATCCGGCGTAAGCGCTTAGTTCGGGGGTTTCGGTATTACCATCCAGCCACACCAGCGCACCCGGCTGTAAAATATACTGATCGAGGAACCAGTTAAGAGGAACCGTAACGGTCAATACAAAGATCACAGCCGCTCCCAAACCAACGGCCGTACTCACTTTCTTAGATACCGCCAGGTATGAACACATTCCGAGGAAATATGCGAATACCATGTTATCCACAAAAATCGATTTAAAAAATAATTCTAAATGCTCCATTTTTTTAAGTATTCAGTACTCAGTTTTCAGTATTCAGTGGCTTCTGCCAACTGCCTACTGATCACTGCCCACTAATTCTAATGTTCTTCAATTAATGCTTTGTTCTTACTACGCTGTACCCAGATAATGATACCTACAACGATCAATGCCATTGGGGGTAATACCATAAATCCGTTATTTTCATAACCTATGGAATACAAATAGGTTTTTTCTACCGGATCACCCAATACTTTGAATCCGAATAAGGTTCCCGATCCCAGAAGTTCTCTAAAGAATCCTACGATAATAAGAATCACTCCGTATCCCAAAGCGTTCCCTACTCCATCGAGAAAAGATCTCCAGGGTCCGTTTCCAAGCGCGAAGGCTTCAAATCGTCCCATGATGATACAATTCGTAATGATCAATCCAATAAATACCGAAAGCTCCTTGCTCAAAGTGTAGGCGAAAGCCTTGAGCACCTGGTCCACGATTATAACCAGCGTCGCAACTACAATAAGTTGTACGATGATCCGGATCTTGGACGGAATGATATTTCTCATTAAAGAGATGACCACGTTTCCAATTCCTAAAACGAAGATCACCGAAATTGCCATCACGATGGAGGGTTTCAATTGCGCGGTGATCGCCAAGGCGGAACATATTCCCAATACCTGGATGGTAATAGGGTTATTATCGGCTAAAGGGTCCAGGATAAGCTTGCTATCCCTTTTTGAAAGTAGTCCCATATTAGTTATTTAAAGATTTAAAGTAAGGTACGTACATCTTCACGTCCTTCCGAAGCATTTCGGTCAATCCGTCACCGGTAATGGTGGCTCCTGCCAATGCATCCACTTCTTGGTCTGTTTTATCAAGGTTCTTTGGATCGTTGTTTCCTTTAGCCACCTTTATCGTACTAAATTCTCCATCATCAAGGAAGCTTTCCCCCTCAAAATCGTCCATAAAGAAACGCTGCTTGATCTCGGCTCCCAGTCCGGGTGTTTCTCCCTTATGGTCAAAATAAACACCTTCAATCGTCATTGTCTCATCCATTGCCACAAATCCCCAGATAGCGTCCCAAAGTCCTTTTCCTCTTACAGGGATCACATAAACATCTTCACCATCCTTTTGGCCAATGAACAAAGGCAATCGTCTTTTGTAATCTCCGTCTTTTGCCTTCCCGGCTTCCTTTTTTATGTCTATAAGGTAGGCCTGATCGTTCTCGGTGATATCGTCCCCCTGGATCACTAATTGCTTCGTAATGTATTGTCCAAATTTGTCCTCTACATTTTCCGTGCTAATGAATTCCACATCATTGGGGCCTTCATTATTATTGACTCCCATGGCGTAAAGGATATTTTGCTGCTTTTCAAATCGCTCATTCGCTTTGATCTGAGGTTTCAGACCCTGCGCGAATCCGGCAAGGATCGCTCCCACCACCACTACCATGGCGATAGAGAAAATGACCGTATAACCGTTACTTTCAGTGTTGATTGCCATAATTATGCAGTTTTAACTTTTAGTCGTTTCGCTCTTCTTTTGATATTCCCCTGAAGCACATAATGATCTATGGTTGGTGCGAATACGTTCATAAGAAGTATCGCCAAAAACACACCTTCGGGGTAGGCCGGGTTGAACACCCGTATCATAATGGATATAAATCCTATGAGAAATCCATAAATCCATTTCCCTTTATTTGTCTGGGAGGCTGTAACCGGGTCGGTTGCCATGTACACGGCACCAAAAAGGATACTACCTATAATGAGATGCTGCCAGAAAGGAACATTCATAAGGCCATAAAACTTACTGCTCTCGCCAATCCATTCAGCAGAAACAACACCGTTAAATATCAAGCCCATGGTCAGGGCTCCTATCAAGGTACTAACGATGATCCTCCAGCTTCCGATCTTGGTGAAGATAAGTCTGGCTGCTCCTACTATGATCAATAATTTTGAAGTCTCTCCAACCGAACCGGGTATCAACCCGTAAAACATTT
>JABDNM010000096.1 GCA_013043825.1 Flavobacteriaceae bacterium | reverse complement strand
GCCAGATCCATGGCCGCCCATAAGGGTTGAATATTTAGGTAAAAGGCCCTTCCTTCTTTTGAGAGAGAAACCATCTTCTTGCGTTTATCGTTCGGGTCCTGTACCAGTTCGATTAATTTTTTTTCCTGAAGTTTGTTTAAGGTCTGAGTAACCGCGGGTTGAGATGTTTGCAGAATATCGCAGAGTTCGGTGTTGGTCGTCGTTTTCGAATTTGCGATACTGTGAAAGGCAGGAAATAAGTATGGATCGAAGTCAACGTTGTAATGCGCATAGGCTTCCTGAATGGCCTTCATGCACATTTCACTCAACCGTTTTAAACGGGAACCCATGCTTAATTCACCTAATAATTTGATCGCATCCATAACTAATTATATAAGCGCTTATATAAAAGTAAATAATTCTTGACAAAAACACAATTATTTTAACTTTTTTTGAAGAAATAAGGTAGTATGCCTGTCTACATCTTGGAGTCTATGAATTTAATAATGGCCTCTTCCTTTTCGATAGCCGACTTATAGATTTTATCCGCGCGTTCCAACATGTCGTCGGCGAATTTGCGGTCTTTAATGTCCTTTGCATTAATTCTTACATTGAAGTAAGCCCCTACCACCGCTGTTCTTGCACAAAGCATCCCAACCCCGGCGTCGGATAAAGAGGATTCCATCCCTTCCTTGACCATGGCTTCCATAACTTCCATAGATTTCCAGGCTGTTTCCATGATCTGAAACGGTATTTCAGTAGCGTATTTGGTCGCCTCTTCGATTGCAGAAATTCTTGCTTTTTGTTCGGCTTCGGAATCTTTTGGCATTCGGTATCCCGCAATGATCCTGTTGAAAGCATTGGTGTCCTCGTCAACCAAAAACAATAACTTTTCCTTATAGTCCTGTCCCTTTTCGGCCCATTTTGAGTAGAATTCCCATTTGTCGTCCCAACCTGGTTTATGACTTGATAGGTTAGCAACCATGGTTCCAAGCGCTATACCCAAAGTTCCTACATATGCAGAAATGGATCCACCACCGGGAGCCATCGACTCACCGGCAGTTTCATCGGCAAAGTCGTTTAATTTCATATGAATCAATTTCTCATTCCCCGAATCCAGCATATACTCGATGATCTTTTCCTCCGGGTTAAAGGGTTTCAAATCGTCAAGGCCCAAGGATTTGACTGCGATCTTTATCTTTTCACTTTCCGAGACTCCAAGGGAGCGTTGTTGCTTTGTTAGGAAATAGTCGGCAGCATCCAACATAGCTTGTAGCGGTACCAAGCCAACCAATTCCGAGCCAGTTACGCGTAACCCCCTTTCGGTAGCTGCTTTACAGCTTTCATCAAATGCTTCGTGCATGGAAGTGATCGAGATGTTGGTAAGATTATAAGAAATTTGAGCGATCCCATACTCTTCGATATACCAACCAATTCCTTTTACCGCTTTCAGTTTTCCCGGAATCCGGACGGGTTCACCATTCTCATCCACTACTTTTTTTCCAGTGATAGGGTTGCCTTCTCGCTTGACCCGGCCTGCCTCTCGAATGTCGAAGGCAATGGCATTGGCTCGGCGGGTTGATGTTGTATTTAAGTTGACATTATAAGCGATGAGGAAATCACGTGCCGAGATCGCGATAGCGCCTGTAGTTGCCACATGATCATCGAATTTGGCAGGACCGAAATCGGGCTTCCAATCGGGATCTGATAATTTCTTAGTCAGGCCCTCGTACTCTCCGGAACGGCAATTGGCCAGGTTCTTTCGCTTTGGTTCTGAAGCCGCTGCTTCGTAAAAATATCCAGGGATACCCAGTTCCTTGCCTACACGTTGGCCCAGTTGACGGGCGTATTTTGCCGTTTCCTCCAGGTTGATATTCGCGACCGGGACCAACGGACAAACATCTGTAGCACCGAAGCGCGGATGTTCTCCACTGTGGTTTCGCATATCGATTAGTTCGGATGCTTTTTTGATCAATAGGAACGCGGCTTCAATAACAGCTTTCGGCTCTCCAACGAAGGTGATCACAGTGCGGTTAGTGGCCTTTCCGGCATCTATATCAAGCAGTTGCACACCTTCTACCGCACTCACGGTATTGGCTATTTCCTGGATCTTCTTTTCATCCCGTCCCTCGCTGATATTCGGAACACATTCTATTAGTTGCTTTTGCATGAATGTTGAATTTGGTATTCAAATTTACAAATACCCCTTTAGATTTGCTCACCATCCAGAAAGACTTTATCAATCAAATTATTTCCAAATGCGTATGGCAAGTACCCATAGGAAGGTATTTCCTTGGTGACGATCACGTTGGCTTTTTTACCGGGAGTTATGCTTCCGTGCGAATCGCTCAATCCCATCGCATAGGCACCGTTAATGGTTGCAGCGTTTATGGCTTCTTCAGGTGTAAGTTGCATTTTGATACAGGCTGCCGCCAAAACGAAATTCATATTCCCGCTGGGTGAAGAGCCGGGGTTATAATCGGATGCAAGAGCTAAGGGTAATCCAGCATCAATTATTCGGCGCCCGGGGGTATACGGGATACCAAGAAAAAACGAACATCCGGGTAAAGCCACCGGCATGGTATTCGAATTCTGAAGGGCTTCCAAGTCGGCATTGGTAAGGACTTCCAAATGATCAACGCTTAGTGCTCCATGCTCCACACCGGCTGCCACTCCGCCAATCGCGTTGAATTGGTTGACATGGATCTTGGGGACAAGGCCATATTGGGCAGCTGCAGCCAATAATTGGTGGGTATCGTCTACCGAGAAATAACCCTCTTCACAAAATACGTCTATATAGTGTGCAAGACCTTCCGTAGAAATAATAGGAAGCATTTCGTTGATGATAAGATCGAGATACGCTTGTTTATTATTTTTGAATTCTTGTGGTACTGCGTGTGCTCCCAGGAAGCTGGTACGCACTTGAATAGGGTAAGCTTGTTCGAGTTTCTTAGCCACCTTGAGCATTTTCACCTCGGCTTCAGTGGTCAAGCCGTAACCACTTTTGATCTCAATGGCTCCCGTTCCAAGTTGCATGACTTCCTCCAGGCGTCGGGCCGATTGCTCATACAAATCTGCTTCGCTGGTAGCCTGAAGTTTCTTGGCACTATTGAGGATACCTCCGCCTTTTTGAGCTATCTCCTGGTAGCTCAGGCCATTGATCCTATCGATGAATTCCTGTTCCCGATTTCCGGCATATACCAGGTGTGTATGCGAATCGCACCAACTGGGCAATACAATACGTCCGCTACAGTCGTGTGTTTTATCCACATTAGATGGAGTTGCGGAATTCATGGTCCCGTAGGCGGCAATTTTATCATTCTCAAATAGAAGCCAGGCGTTTCGAAGTGAAGGCAGTTGAGCCATGGCCATTCCCCTTATTTGAGCGGGTGGATCGTCACGTGTTTGTAACAATTCCTCAATGTTCGTTAACAAAACTTTCATCGGCTAAATATAGCAAACCTAAAAAGGAATTTATACCTTAGAGGTTCAAATTTTGAGTAATAATGAAACGAGAAAAGCCTGGTATTAACACCGTATGTACCCATGTGGGCGAGTTGCAGGACAAGCAATATAAAGGGGCCATATCTCCCTTGTATATGTCGAGCTCGTATGCCTATGAAAATGTTGATGTAAAGCGCTACCCTCGCTATTTTAATACTCCAAACCAGGAAGGATTGTGCAAAAAGATCGCAGCACTGGAACTGTGTGAGGCGGCCTTGATCTTCGGAAGCGGGATGGCGGCAATTAGTCATACGCTCCTGGCTTTTCTGCAGAAGGGAGATCATTTGGTATTGCCAAAGAACCTCTATGGCGGTACTTACAATTTTGTGGTGGAAGAATTTAAAAAATTCGGTATTGAGTATTCGTTCGCCGGTGGATATAAAGCTGCCGACATTTCTGAAGTGATCCGGGCAAATACCAAGGTACTCTACATTGAAACTCCTTCCAATCCATTGATGGAGATCACAGATTTGGAAATGGTTGCCAACATAGCCAGGGAGCATGGATTGATCACGGTGATCGACAATACTTTTGCCTCTCCCATTAATCAAAATCCCAAACTATTTGGGATCGATATCATGATCCATAGTGCGACTAAATATATGGGTGGTCACAGTGATATTTGTGCTGGAGCAGTGGCTGCTTCCGAAGAAAAAATTAAACAAATCTGGAATCTTGCCAAGAATTTAGGAGGTAGCTTGAGCGACTATACGGTATGGTTATTAGAACGAAGCATAAAAACCATGGCGATTCGGGTCAAGGCTCAAAACCGGAATGCAAAAAAAATGGCTAAATGGTTGGATGCCCATCACTTAGTACAAAAAGTGTACTATCCTGGGCTGAAGTCGCATCCTGATCACGAGATCGCCAAAAGACAGATGCGAGGTTATACAGGGATGTTATCGTTTGAACTGGATCCCTCTATCGATATAAATAATTTCATGGATTCGTTACAATTGATAAAACCGTCTATGAGTTTGGCTGGAATAGAGTCTACGATCTTATCGCCTATTAAAACTTCGCATGCACTTCTATCGGAAAATGAACGCAAACGACAGGGGATCGAAGACGGGCTTTTGCGTTTTTCCATTGGGATTGAAGAGAAGGACGACCTTGTTGCCGATATTGAACAGGCGTTTGAAAAAGTTACTAAAAAGCAGTTGCAGAACACATGAAATTAGATATCCTGGCTGTTGGAGCCCACCCGGATGACGTAGAGATGAGTTGCGGTGCGACCCTTGCCAAAGAGATCGACGCCGGAAAAAAAGTGGGGATCCTGGACTTGACACAGGGGGAGCTAGGAACACGAGGTAATGCTGAATTACGACTGGAAGAAGCCAAAGCTGCTGCGGAAATATTAGGTGTTTCCATACGAGAAAACCTGGGTTTGGCAGATGCTTTTTTTGAGAATAACCAGGAATCTCAGCTGGCAGTCATCAAGGTGTTACGGACTTATCGTCCAGAGATCGTTTTCTGTAACGCCGTTGTGGATAGGCACATAGACCATGGTAAGGGAAGCAAACTTGTGAGCGATGCTTGTTTCATTAGTGGATTGCGGAAAGTGAAGACCTTCGTTGAGGGGGAAGAACAGGAAGCCTGGCGACCTAAGCGGGTCTACCATTATATTCAGTGGGAAGAAATCGAGCCTGATTTTGTAGTGGATGTCACTGGTTATATGGAGAAGAAAATGGAGGCGATATACGCCTACAAGAGCCAGTTTTACGATCCGAAAAACAATGAACCGGATACGCCAATATCTTCTAAAAATACCCTGGATAGTCTCACCTACAGGAATCGAAATTTCGGACGATTGATTGGAACCGAGGCAGGTGAGGGATTCACCGTTGAGCGATATGCTGCAGTTCAATCTGTCTTCGATCTTATTTAAAAATCTTCAATTCAACTATTGTGCTTGGAATGTAAATGCATTATATTTGCAGCCGCGCAGCCGATAATTTAATTCACTGCGTTGGGCACAGGCCCTCGTCAATGTATTAAGGTGGTTGCAGCTTTCGCCCTCGCCAACTTTCTTGGCTTCTTGGGACAGGCAGCTTCGCTACGAAAATTGTAGCAATAATAATATGGTGGTTGTAGCTCAGCTGGTTACCCGCCCGTACCGAACGATACGTTCGGGCGGGGAGCGTAAGGATTGTGGTTCACATTATAAACAAAAGAGTTATAGTTCTCTTAAAAACTAACATGGTGGTTGTAGCTCAGTTGGTTAGAGCGCT
>JABDNM010000082.1 GCA_013043825.1 Flavobacteriaceae bacterium | reverse complement strand
ACCACGAGCCACGCAAGTGGTAGCGGCAGAAAACGTCTTACTTTTGTAAGGCGTTTTTTTGTGTGTAAGCACATGAATCGAAGTTTATCCCGAGCTTGTCGAGGGAATCACTGGAGGTACCACGAGCTACGCGAGTGGTAGCGGCAGAAAACGTCTTACTCTTGTAAGGCGTTTTTTTTGTGTAAGCACATGAATCGAAATTTATCTCGAGCTTGTCGAGGGAATCATTGGACGTAACACTTTAATCACAAACTAATATAGCTTTGAAGATATTGTGACAGGCTATTCATCCCCCTCATCTTTACTCTTCATCATATTCAGTACAATGATTATCATGATGGCAGAAACTACCAGGAAGGCTACGAGGAAGAAAGTTCCCGTGCTCCAATCCACTAAGGGTATATTTAATGGTATCATCTATCTTACGGTTTTAAGTGAATTTTGATTTCATCGCCCACTACCGGATGGCACTCCATCACAGCATGACCAATCTCTTTTTTTAATTTGGGTGAAACGTAGGGTATTCCCAACCCCATGCCGCGCAGAATGAACAGGCAACCAATAACAACAACCATCACCGGAATGGCCCGCCTGATACGGAGGCGAACTTTGCCCTTTAAAAAATTCCCTAGGTATATCGCGGTGGTCATGAGGGGAACAGTCCCTAAACCGAACAAGCCCATATACAAACCACCGGCCCAGGCACTGCCAGTCGCCACTGCACCAAGAACCGCCATATAAACGAGCCCACAAGGTAAAAATCCGTTCAGGAAACCAATGGTGAGAAAGGTGTCCGGAGTTTTTTTCTTAAGTGCTTCCCCAAGCCTGTTTTTTACTTTACCAATAATCTTATAAAGGGGTTTGCTGAAGTTATATTTATTGAAAATTCGGACGGGCAACATCACTATGACTATCATTAGCACACCTGCAACAATAGACAACCACTGCTGCATTCCGAACAAATGTAACCTGCTTCCCAGCCATCCAAAAAGTACTCCTATTAACCCGTAAGCGAACAAGCGACCGAAATGATAAATAACTATCTGGGTGGTTTTCCTGCCAATATTCTTATGATCCACAGGCAATAAAAAAGCAATGGGGCCACACATCCCCACACAATGGAAACTACCCAAAAGTCCAATTAAAAGTGCAGAGACCCACATTTAATACACGATGGATTTTTTATATAAATATTTCTCGCCTTTATATTCCCAGTCGATGGTTATGTTCCATCGGCCATCCAACAAACGTTCGCCAGGTATGAGCAAATTTGAGTCGGATACGACTAATGGTAAGTCAAAATCCAAATGTTCATTGGACGGCCTGTATAGGAACACAGTACCTTCAATTTTTTGGGGATCGAGGTCTTTAGGGAAATTTATCAACCAACCTTCTGCCACTTTCTCGCCATGAATTTGTGATGATAACGTTTTCAGATTCTCCTCGGCGTCGATCTCTTCCTGGTATGCCAGTTCTTTTTTATAATAATCTTCAGTGACCAGATCGTGGTCGTATTTTTTATCTACATTCATCTTGATGACCATAAATAATATGAATCCAATGAATAGGATCATTCCTATCACAATTCCACCACCCCAGTTAATTTTCATAATATCTTATTTAAAAGACCTTGGCCCTAAGAAGGCCGTAGTCGTTGTTTCTATTAATTCCGATCCGCTGTAAACACCAATCTTCAACCGGTCCTTATCTCCCTTGAGCGCGCCGGTATTGATCTCGATAAAAAGTGTTCCTTCTACAAGGCCCTGCTCGGGAATCGAAAAAAGGTCTTTAGAAACCAGGTCAATCGTGCCCTTGTGAGACAATAACTCAAGATGAACATTTTCGATGTTCCCGGTGGTCTTGTTCAGCAGTTTATATGTGTACACATTACTTATAATATTCTCCCCTTTTCGTTCGTAAAGCTGTCCCGGCAGCCGCAAAATGCGGGCTTCAATATCATTTCGAAGGAAAAGCATGCCAGTAAAAACTGCGACCAAAATGAAAAGTACCGCGGTGTAACCTTTCAATCTGGGAGAGAATGTGAATTTCGATTTCTTCTCTATATTATCCTCGCTCGCATATCGGATCAAACCCTTTGGTAGATCTACCGACTCCATCATATGATCACAGGCATCGATGCAGGCAGTGCAATTCACACATTCCAATTGGGTTCCGTTGCGAATGTCGATTCCGGTGGGACATACATGTACACACTGAAAGCAATCAATACAGTCTCCTTTCCCTACAGCTTGCCTATCTTCGTTCTTCCTGAATTTCGCTCGTCCGCGTTCACCTTCACCCCGCTTGTGGTCGTAGGCAACAACAATGGACTTATTATCAAGCAGCACTCCTTGCAGCCTTCCGTATGGACAAGCAATGATACATACCTGCTCCCGAAACCAGGCAAAGACGAAGTAAAAAACCCCCGTAAAAATCAACAGCGATACGAAAGTGCTCGCATTACTGAATGGCCCTGCCTTCACATAGGCGATGAGTTGATCACTTCCAACTAGATAAGCCAAAAAGACGTTGGCAATCAGGAAGGAAATGAGGAAAAAAACAGTCCATTTCAATGCTCTCTTCTTTATCTTTTCTGAATTCCATGGCATCTTATTGAGTCGTATCTGTTTTCCACGATCCCCATCGATCCAGTATTCAATTCTTCGGAAAACCATTTCCATAAAAATAGTCTGCGGACAAATCCATCCACAAAAAATTCTTCCGAAGGCAACGGTAAAAAAGATAATGAATACCACTCCTATAAGCATCATGATCACGAACAAATGCAGATCCTGAGGCCAAAAGGGGAACCCGAAGATATTGAACCTTCGTTCTAACACGTTGAACATTAGGAATTGGTTTCCTCCTACTTTGATGAAAGGCGCAGAAAGCAGAAACGCCAGTAAGACATAGCTCACTATTTTGCGGTACTGGTAGTATTTGCCAGAGGGTTTCTTCGGAAAGATCCAAGAGCGTTTTCCTTCGGCATTTACCGTAGCGATGGTGTCTCTGAAGTGTTCATTCTGGGGTGCTTCCACGGCTCAACTCCTTAAGTCATTCATTATCGATAACCGATGCAGCAGTAGAATCCACGACTTGTAATAGTATTTCTTCAGTGCCTGTTTGAGGGGCATCAGGGTCTATCCATATTTCTCCTTCCGGAGCTTTGGGTTCGGCCGGGATAGTTCCCTCAAATTGTAGCAAGTAACTGGAAACCTGGGCGACTTCTCCTGGGTTCAATTCCGACTTCCACGAGATCATTCCTTTTCCGTCACGTCCTCCTTCCATAATGGTATTGAAAACATTCTTGATTCCACCTCCCAGGATCCAATAATTATCCGTGAGGTTGGGTCCTATTCCTCCCCCACCGTCGGCTTTATGACATGCAACACAGAGTTCAGTAAAAATGGCTTTACCAGCACTAAGGTCGGCTGGATCTGTAAGTAATTCTACGGTTGAGACGTCTACCAGGTCTTTGTTATTTCGTTTGTATTCTGCGATCTCCAGTTGGGCTGCTGCCACTTCCTGAAGGTATTCTCCCGCCTGGTCGGTGCCATCGAAAATGTGATAGCGTGCGAGGTAGATCACAGCAAACAGGATTGTGGCGTAAAATCCATACACCCACCAGGGTGGCAGTCTATTATCAAGCTCCTTGATGCCATCGTAATTATGATCAAGGATGATTTCGTGCTCTTCCGCCATGGGCCTTCCTCCCACCAATTTCTTGTAGGTTCGCTTCCACCATCCAAATTGTTTGTCCTGGCGATCAGCTTCAGCAGCTAGATATTTTTCCTGCGCATCTAATGAGAGGCCTCGAAAGAGCAAAGTTCTTAGGGTGTATAAAATAACCTCCATGGCAATCGCAAATAATAGGATCATTCCCAGAACCGCCCATAAGACGGGGTTGGCATTCAGGGTTTCCATCAATGATTCTTCCGAGGTATACTCTATGATCAATACGGCGAGACCTATAAAGATCAGGATGCGTAAAAGTGACGTTGCAGATTTCATAATTCTTGATCGGTTTGGTTATCTAATGGGAGGTTACTCACTTCCTTTATATGTTCTTTAGTAGCTGTAAATACCCACCAAAATAGGGCGACAAAGAAGACGAAGAATATCAACAGTGAGATGATAGGATAGATCTCTACACCTTCTATATTTTCTAAATTTCCTTTAATGAATCTCAACATGATCAATTGTTTTTAGAAGTGGATTCTTCGGTTGTACTCACTTTTATATCAGTCCCAAGCCGCTGTAAATAGGCGATCAATGCAACTACCTCTCGATTTTTCATTTCTACAAAAGGTTCACCGTTCTCTTCCGCATAACTCTTGTCGGCCTCGTACGTCTTAACAAAATCGGGGTCGTTGTAAAGGTTTTGTTCTATCTGGCCACCTTGTTCCAACATCCATTCCTGAGCCCGTTCTATTTCTTCCTCAGTGTAAGGGACTCCCAGAGATACCATGGCTTCCATTTTTGCCTCGGTCATGGTCTTGTCAAGCTCATTGTTGATCAACCATTTGTAGGAGGGCATAATGGAGCCGGACGAGGTGGTTTGCGGATCATAGAAATGGTTTAAATGCCAGTTATCGCTATACTTTCCTCCTATGCGGAACAAATCGGGGCCGGTACGCTTACTTCCCCACAAGAAAGGATGGTCGTAGACGTATTCACCTGCCTTTGAATATTCTCCGTAACGTTCTACCTCACTTCGGAAAGGCCTTATCATTTGAGAGTGACACGCATTACAAGATTCCCGGATGTAAATATCCCTGCCCTCCAGTTCGAGTGGCGTATAAGGCTTGACACTGGTGATCTTCGGAACATATTCATCAACCATCAGTGAAGGAATGATCTGTACCATTCCACCAATCAATATTGCGATGGTAGCGAAGATGGTTAGTTTAACCGGTCGCCGTTCCAACCATGTGTGATACCCTTCCTTCGTCGTGCGCTTCTTGGTTACGCGCTGCAACGGAGCGGCTTCGGCCAATTCATCTGTAACTTTTCTTCCTCGTCGTGCGGTTTGAATGATGTTGTAGACACCTATCAGTGCTCCTACGATAAAGAGGCTTCCGCCGATGGCTCGCATCCAGTACATGGGGATGATCTCACTTACTGTTTCCAGGAAATTACCATAGGTCAAGGTCCCATCTGGATTGAATTGTTTCCACATAGAGGCTTGAACAAATCCCGCAACATACATGGGTAATGCATACATCACGATTCCCAGTGTGCCTACCCAGAAGTGAACATTGGCCAATTGGGTTGACCATAATTTCGTTTTGAACAACTTAGGAACCAGCCAATAGACCATTCCGAAGGTTAAAAACCCATTCCATGCGAGCGCTCCCACATGCACATGGGCAATCACCCAATCGCTGAAGTGAGCAATTGCATTTACATTTTTGAGCGATAGCATAGGCCCTTCGAAGGTGGCCATACCATATCCTGTGATCGCGACTACCATGAATTTAAGCACCGGATCTGTTCGAACCTTATCCCAGGCTCCGCGGAGTGTTAATAGTCCGTTGATCATCCCTCCCCATGAAGGCGCGATAAGCATGATTGAAAACGCAACCCCAAGGTTTTGCGCCCAGTCCGGAAGTGCAGAATAAAGTAAGTGGTGTGGTCCTGCCCAGATATAAATGAATATCAGGGACCAGAAGTGTACGATAGACAAACGATAAGAGAAAATTGGTCGGTTGGCTGCCTTCGGAACAAAATAATACATCAATCCCAGGAAAGGAGTTGTTAGGAAGAATGCTACGGCGTTATGTCCATACCACCACTGCACCAATGCGTCTTGCACCCCGGCGAAAACAGAATAACTTTTAAGCGCACTTACAGGAATTTCTATGCTGTTCACAATATGCAACACCGCTACTGTGACAAAGGTTGCAAGGTAAAACCAGATCGCCACATATAAATGTCGTTGTCTTCGCTTGAGGATCGTGCCTATAAGGTTTGCCCCAAAAGCCACCCAAATAATGGCGATCGCTATATCGAACGGCCATTCCAGTTCTGCATATTCCTTGGAAGTAGTATATCCTAATGGAAGGGTAATAGCTGCGCCCACGATGATAGCCTGCCAGCCCCAGAAATTTAGCTTACTCAGGAAATCACTCCACATACGTGCTTTTAGCAATCGCTGCGTTGAGTAATACACCCCGGCGAAGATGGCGTTCCCTACAAATGCAAAGATCACGGCATTGGTGTGCAGCGGCCGGAGACGACCAAAGCTAAGCCAGGAAATTCCATCGGTAAGATTTGGAAATAAAAACATGAATGCGAGCAACAGCCCTACACTCATTCCTATTATTCCCCAAAACAAGGTGGCATTGATAAACTTCTTAACGATCTTATTGTCGTAGTAAAATTGTTCCGGTTGCATGGTTATGGTTTTTCTACAGAGTTGATTGGATTTTCTTCAGAAGTATTAGATGGCTCTTTGGATGAATCAGACACGATCTCATCTTCAAAAAGCATACGGATTGAGGGAGTATAAGTGTCGTCGTATTGCCCCTGTTTCACAGAAAAGATAAATGCAACAAAAAAGACGATGGCTACCAGTACACTGATGGCCAGTAGCATGTAAATTATACTCATACCTGATTGAAATAGGTTGTAAAAATATCTGTACTCAAGAGGGCAAAAAATGACATCGGTCAGCTTCCATTAATTTATTTTTCTCAACATCTTTCTTCCTGCCCACTGGCTCATGAGTGTGGTAAATAATACAATACTTATGGAACTCAAAGGCATTAATATTGCCGCGATCACAGGTTCCAATTTGCCTGTTACCGCAAATCCTAATCCTACAAGATTATAAAGCAGTGACAACCCAAAACTCCACTGGACGATCGTTATCCCGCGTTGGGCCAATTTTAGGTGTTGTCCCAATTTCGAAAGGACGCCGGCATCCATGATCCCATCGCTCGCCGGTGAAAAGACATTGATATTTTCCGACACCGCAATGCCTACATCGCTTTGTGCCAAAGCTCCGGCATCGTTTAAGCCATCGCCTACCATCATCACTTTCTTACCATTTTGCTGAAGTTGTTTGATGTATGACAGCTTCTGTTCTGGTGATTGATTGAAACGATAATTCGTAGTCTCGGGAAGTAATTGTTCCAGAAAGGCTCGTTCCCCATCATTATCCCCAGAAAGAATAGAGAGATCGTAGGTCTTTCCCAGTTCATTAAACAGGCCGGACAAGCCAGTTCGGTATTTATTTTTGAATTGGTAAAATCCTTTGTATTGCTCATTGCTGCTTATATGCACCGTTGTTCCGTGACTACTTTTTTCCATCTTTGTATTGGCGGCACCCGGTATGCTTCCAACGAAATTGGAAGAGCCCAGTTTGATGGTTTTTTCCCTGGAGACACCTACGATCCCCTTACCAACATGTTCCTTGAAATTATCCAGGGTTCGGATATCGTGCTCGCCCAATAACTCATAAAGAGTCCTGCTTAACGGGTGATTGGATGCCCGAAGGGTACTGGACAGTAATCTTTGCTCTTCTTCAGACAGTTCAAGCCCGTGATAACTAATAGTACTTGACAAATTGGCTGTGAGCGTACCTGTTTTATCAAAAACTATGGCATCCACATGGCCCATGCGTTCGATCACCTGGCTATCTTTCAAATACAACTTATCCCCACCAAGGATGCGAAGTATATTGCCCATCGTAAAAGGAGTGGCAAGCGCTAAAGCACACGGACAGGCAACGATGAGCACAGCGGTGAAGACATTGAACGCCTTGGATGGATCCAAGAAAAGCCATACCACCATAGTCGAAATTGCCAGGGAGAGGATCACGAGGGTGAAGTGTTTACTAATGGTATCGGTAAACGATTGAAAGTAGCTGCGGTTTCCGGATTGAAAAACATCGTTGCTCCAAAGTTTGGTGAGATAGCTATGCGCGATGGGCCTTGAAACTTGGATCTCGATGGCACCTGCTTTTTGCCGGCCCCCGGCATAGATTTTATCGCCGCTGCACCGCTTTTTTGCAATTGCTTCGCCGGTTACGAAACTATAGTCGATCAAAGCTTCCTCACTACGCAAAACACCATCTGTAGGGATGATCTCCTCACTGCGAATAAGCAGGTGATCGCCCTTTTTAATATCGTATACCTGAACTTGTTCTTCAGAAAAAACAGTTCCGTCATGATCGTATTTTAAGCGTGTAACAGCAATTGGAAAATAAGACTTGTAATCTCGTTCGAAAGAAAGGTAAGAATAGGTTTTCTGCTGAAAGAACTTGCCCAGGAGCAAGAAAAATACCAGGCCCGTAAGGCTATCGAAGAAGCCAGAACCCAGGTCGAAGGTAATGTCGATGGTACTGCGAATAAACAAAGTAGCGATTCCAATAGCTATGGGCATATCGATGGTGAGCGCCCTGGAGAGCAATCCTCTGTACGCCGAAATGAAGTAGTCGCGGCCGGAATAAAAGACGACCGGCACTGAAAAGCCGAACATCAACCAGCGAAAAACCCACTTGAAACGCTCCAGCCAAAATTCATTCACCTCGAAGTATTCTGGGAAGGATAAAAACATAACATTCCCAAAAGCGAAACCCGTAATGCCAATTTTGTAAAGCAAACTTCGATCTACTTTTTTTCTGGCTTTGTTATAATCCTCCAGGCTAATCGATGGTGCATACCCAATACGGGCCAAGGATACAGCCAGATCCTTCAATGACAACTGCTCATTTTGAAAGGTGATCTGAACTTTTTTCTCCGGAAAGTTGACCAAGGATGAAACCACCCCTGGATTCAATTTGGAAAGATTCTCGAGTACCCAAATGCAGGAACTACAGTGAATAGAAGGTATTAATAGTGTAACCACCTGGGTGCCACCATCGTTAAAGTCAAGTAATTTCTCAACGATATCCGGATTGTCAAGAAAATCGAATTTTTCCTGGTACTTTTTCGGACTTATTCCCGGTGCCCTGTCGAGATCATAATAATAGGAAAGATCGTTGTCGTTCAATATATCGAAGACAGTCACACATCCATGACAACAGAAAGAAAGCTGTTTGTG
>JABDNM010000081.1 GCA_013043825.1 Flavobacteriaceae bacterium | reverse complement strand
ATTATCAATATGTCTTCAGTGGTAGGAGTTAAAGGAAATGCCGGGCAAACAAACTATGCGGCTTCCAAAGCTGGAATTCTGGGCTTTACCAAATCGGTGGCACTTGAACTGGGGAGCAGGAACATTCGATGCAATGCCATTGCACCCGGTTTTATTGAAACGGAAATGACCGGGAAACTGGATGAAGCAGTTGTGCAGGGCTGGAGGGATGCCATTCCCTTAAAACGAGGTGGAAGCCCTGAAGATATTGCCAACGCCTGCGTGTTCCTGGCTAGTGAGCTCTCTTCGTACGTGACCGGACAAGTGCTCAATGTGGACGGAGGCATGCTTACCTGATAAATGACTGCACAAACCATACTTTATATAGTGATTGCAGCGGTGGCAGCCTTTGCCCTGGTGCTTTTTATGTATGGTTACAAGACCAAATATGCCGGCAAACTAAGATGGGTTTTCGGTTTACTGCGTTTTGTCACGTTATTTTCCTTGTTCCTGTTATTGATCAACCCAAAGTTTCGATCGGAAACATATACTATCGAGAAACCGAAGCTTTCTGTCTTGGTAGATAATTCGGCCTCTATCAAGGCGTTGGAACGTGATGATGAGGTTAGGGGGGTGGTTGGAGCGCTTCGAAATAATTCTGACCTGAATGAGAAGTTCCAATTGGATTTTTTTCACTTCGGAAGTGATTTTGCTTCATTGGATTCCATTAACTTTTCAGAAAATAGCACGAACATTCATCAGGCCCTGGAGTCTTCCACAGCATTGTTCAAGGACGAATTGGCCGCTACCATTTTGATCACAGACGGAAATCAAACGCTGGGCAGTGATTATGAGTTCACCAGTAGGCTATATCGAAGTCCCATTTATCCGGTAATAGCCGGCGATTCGGTTCAATACGTAGATTTGAAGATCGAGCAATTGAACACCAACCGTTATTCATTCCTAAAGAATCAATTTCCTGTCGAAGTTATATTGCTTTATAGTGGAACCGGAACTGTTGCCACTCAATTTGTGATCTCACAGGGTAACTCACGGGTCTTTTCTAAGTCTTTACAATTTTCTGAAACCAACAATACTCAGACCATCGCAACCACTTTACCCGCCACGAAAGTTGGATTGCAGCGTTATAATGCACAATTAATTCCCTTGGACGGAGAGAAGAACACCGTCAACAATAGCAAATCGTTCGCAGTGGAAGTCATCGATCAAGCAACACAGGTCTTGATAGTTAGTGATATAGTTCATCCAGATCTTGGTGCCTTGAGAAAATCGATCGAGACAAATGAGCAACGTAGGGTCGTGTTCAAAAAATCCAGTGAGGCAGCTTCGCTGGTTAATGAGAGTCAGTTGGTGATTCTATACCAACCCACTCGCAGATTCGCTGCTGTATTCGGTGAAATCGAGAAGCTGCGTAAAAATACCTGGACCATAACCGGGGCCCAAACCGATTGGAGTTTTCTTAACTCTATTCAGGAGAATTTCCGGAAGAATGATACAGGCCAATGGGAAGAGGTAAGTGGGGAGTTGAACCAAAATTATGGAGCCTATGCCGTCGAGGATATAGGATTTAATGAATTTCCACCGCTTCGGGCCGATTTCGGAGAATTGGCTATCCAGGTTCCTCATGAGGTATTGCTTTCTCAATTGATCGACGGCTATTCAACGGGTTCACCATTATTTGCGAGCACAGAGATCAACGGAAAACGAGATGCAATTCTCGATGGTGAAGGAATATGGCGCTGGCGAGCACAATCATATTTGGAACAGGAAAACTTTCGGCCATTCGATGAATTCTTAGGAAACATTGTGCAATTTCTCGCATCTAACAAACGACGGAGCAGACTTGAGGTGGCTTTCGAATCCTTTTACTACAATAACACCATGTTGAAGGTATCTGCTCAGTATTTTGATAAGAATTTCGTTTTCGACAATCGCGCTCGCTTAAGCATTTCATTGTTCAATACTGATACCGAGGAAACAACGATCTTTCCTATGTTGCTGAAGAACAATTTTTTCGAAGTTGATTTGAATAGTCTGGAGGCCGGAAATTACAATTTTACCGTGTCCGTGGAAGAAGAAGGGATCGCAAGAAGTGGTAGTTTTACCATCTTGGAGTTCAATGTTGAGCAACAATTCTTAAATGCAGATGGGACCAAGTTAGAACGGGTTGCGACCAACACAGGTGGAACCGCTTACTTTATCAACGATATGGAATCTCTCGTGGACGATTTACTTCAGGATGAGAACTTTCGTTCGGTTCAAAAAACCGATCAAAAAGTCGTACCTTTAATAGATTGGAAATACTTACTAGGCCTTATAGTAGTTGCGCTTTCCCTGGAGTGGTTCATTCGCAAATACAATGGACTCATTTAAATTAATAAATAAAAAAAATTAGATCATGGATAGATTACCAAAAATTGGAATACCCCTCATCATCGTTGTAATTATATTAGTTATTGTACTTGCCAAATCTGCCATCACCGTTGGGTCTGGAGAAGCGGGTGTACTTTATAAAACCTTTGGAGAAGGTGTGGTGACAGACAAGCCTCCTCTCACAGAGGGATTCCACATTGTGGCTCCCTGGAACAAGGTTTTTATTTACGAAGTTAGACAACAGGAACTCTTTGAAAAGATGAAAGTACTTTCTTCGAATGGGTTGGAAATCCAGATCGATGCTTCGGCCTGGTACCAGCCTGTTTATCAAGACCTGGGTAATTTGCATCAAACTCTCGGTGAGAACTACCTGCAACGAGTCATCCAACCTGCCATACGCAGTGCTGCAAGAAGTGTTGTAGGGAGATATACACCAGAACAATTATATTCCAGCAAGCGAGATGCAATACAAGACGAGATCTTCACCGAAACCAAGAAAATACTGGATAAGCAATACGTGCAATTAAATGAGGTCCTGGTGCGTGACGTGACCCTGCCAAATACTATTAAAGACGCCATCGAAAGAAAATTAAAGCAGGAACAGGAATCATTGGAATATGAGTTCCGATTAGTTACAGCCGCTAAAGAAGCCGAAAAAGTGATCATTGAGGCACAGGGAAAAGCCGATGCCAACCGCATCCTTAGTGCTTCACTCACCGACAAGATTCTTCAGGACAAGGGAATTGAAGCCACATTAAAACTGTCTGAATCTCCCAATGCGAAAGTAGTGATCGTGGGGTCCGGGGATGGCGGGTTGCCTTTGATCCTAGGAAATAATTAATGACAGATTAATGAACTAAAAAAACCGTCCAGAGTGGACGGTTTTTCTTTTTGGATCACTTGGTTTCATAACAAATAATGTATTTTTGAATTCGAATCTTAAAATAACATCAATGAAACGTATATTTCTTCTTGCCGTTGCATTAATTGCTTTCCAGGCTGTTCAGGCTCAAGGTTTTAGTTTAGGGTTTTCGGGAGGATTCCTCACCGAATTGGATGGGATTGGAGGTACTGCAGATGCAGTCTACGAATTCACCGAAAAATGGAGTGCTGCCTCAGATTTTACCTACGCCGTAGCGGAGGAGAGTGGAGTGAGATCCAAATGGAGTATTGTAAGCCTGAATGTTCGATTCAAAGTTTATGATGAATTTTATCTGCTTGGAGGTGGGCAATACCTCAGTGTGAATGTCAAAGAACTTGGACTGGGTGGAGGAAACCCTATTAGCTCGGGTCGTATTTTGTCGGGCAATGATTTTGGAGCGAATGCCGGTGCTGGCTATATCTACAATGTCATGGACAATGTCAATATTTTTGCCGAAGTGAGATCGGTTTTTATGGACAATAGCTATGTTCACGCACGACTGGGAGTACTCTTCGATCTTTAGAACTCCAACAATCGTAGAGCGGAAGTTATCTTCCGCTTTTTTTATTTCTATATTTGAAATATGAAGATCATCATCATCAACGGACCTAATTTGAACCTTCTTGGCAAGCGGGAACAAAACATTTATGGTGATCTATCGTTCGAGGAATTCTTCTCGAAACTACAGGCAGATAATCCGGAGGTAGAGCTAAGCCATTTTCAAAGCAATATAGAGGGTGAGCTCATAGATAAGATTCAGGACGTTGGTTTTTCTTACGATGGAATTATACTCAATGCAGCAGCTTATACACATACTTCAGTGGGAATAGGGGATGCCGTTAAGGCTGTTGAAACCCCGGTGATCGAAGTCCATATTTCCAATACGTTTTCCCGGGAGGAATTCAGGCATAAGTCTTTTATTTCCCCTGGAGCAAAAGGAGTAATTCTAGGCTTTGGTTTACAGAGCTATGAGTTGGCACTTCAGTCCTTTTTGAAGAACTAGGGCATAAAAAACCCTGCAATCGCAGGGCTTTATTTTTATTGCTATTCCGAAGAATTATAGATGTATTACCTCATCGTAGGCAGCCGCCACAGCTTCCATCACCGCTTCACTCATTGTTGGATGCGGATGGATAGCTTTTAAAACTTCGTGCCCTGTAGTTTCTAATTTTCTAGCCACTACAGCTTCAGCGATCATGTCGGTTACTCCGGCTCCAAGCATATGGCAACCAAGCCATTCTCCGTACTTAGCATCGAAGATCACCTTCACAAATCCATCTTTTGCTCCCGATGCACTAGCTTTTCCACTGGCCGAGAAGGGAAACTTTCCAACTTTGAGCTCGTAGCCGGCTTCTTTCGCTTGCTTCTCGGTCATTCCCACGCTTGCGATCTCAGGGGAAGTATAGGTACACCCGGGGATATTTCCGTAGTCGATAGGCTCTACATGCAAACCAGCGATTTTTTCAACACAAAGAATTCCTTCGGCAGAGGCCACATGGGCGAGCGCCGGGCCAGGAACAATATCACCAATGGCATAATAGCCAGGGATGTTGGTTTGGTACCAGTCATTCACAACTACCTTTCCTTTGTCATGCACAATACCAACGTCTTCCAAACCAATGTTTTCTAGGTTGGAAGTAATACCTACAGCCGACAATACCACGTCTGCTTCAAGTACTTCTTCTCCTTTGGGCGTTTTAACAGTGGCTTTCACTTTTTTACCCGAGGTATCAACACTTTCAACAGAGGAATTGGTCATCACCTTGATTCCAGATTTCTTAAAGATCTTTTCAAATTGTTTGGATACCTCCTCATCTTCCAGTGGCACCAGGTTGGGCAGAAATTCAACGATGGTAACATCGGTGCCCATAGAATTATAAAAGTTTGAGAACTCTACTCCAATGGCGCCACTCCCCACCACGATCATACTCCCGGGTTGTTCTTTCAAGGTCATGGCCTCCCGATAACCAATCACTTTTTTACCATCCTGTGGCAAGTTGGGCAGCTCTCTTGAACGAGCCCCTGTAGCAATAATGATGTGGTCTGCACTGTATTCGGTGCCATCGACATCTACCTTTTTTCCAGGCTTTAATTTTCCAAATCCTTCGATCACGTCGATCTTGTTCTTTTTCATCAGGAATTGAACGCCCTTGCTCATCCCGTCGGCCACATTTCTACTGCGTTGGACCACTTTGCCAAAATCTTTGTCAACATCCTTAGCCACAAGACCATAGTCTTCGGCATGCTTTAGGTAATCGAAAACCTGAGCACTTTTCAATAGTGCTTTTGTTGGGATACAACCCCAGTTCAAACAAACTCCACCTAAATTTTCCTTTTCAACAATGGCTGTTTTTAACCCTAATTGTGAAGCCCGTATGGCGGTGACGTATCCTCCCGGTCCACTTCCTAAAACTATGATATCGTATTTGCTCATTTCCTAAAAATGTTGACTGTTTTTTGAAGTAGCGAATTTACGAAATGTTGAGGGAAAGAAATAAAAAAGCACCAAAAATCAAACGCGCGATAAACCTCGATCATTTGAAATTCGGTGCCAGGATTTGGGTATGCGGTATATATTAAACTTTCACGAGAACATATCCTCTATGGGTCTTTCGGTAATGCCTTCCTCCCCAGGTGTAATAACGTTTGCCTTTTACCACAACTACTTTGTGGTGTTTTGGAGCTTTATGTATCACCACCACATTGGGCTGAGGATTAGGTGAGACGGTCACGACTCGTCTTGCACATGAAGTAACTGTGAACGCGACCAGGACGGCTAATATTAAATACATTTTCATAATTGTAAGTGTTAATGGTTTGTACCTATGACTTACAAATTGTGAAATGGTTTAATCACGATCTAATCATCTTCCGAAACCGGTGGCTTAAAATCAACCGACAGGGAATTAACACAATACCTCTGACCTGTATCTGTAGGCCCATCGTTAAACACATGACCTAAATGACTACCACAAGTAGCACAAAGTATCTCGGTGCGGATCATTCCGAAGGTAGTATCCTTAACATATTCAACGGCTCCATCAATCGCTTCATCAAACGATGGCCAACCACAACCACTTTCGAACTTACTGTCACTTTTAAAGAGGGGAGTTGAGCAAGCCCCACATTGGTAGCTGCCTTTATCGAATGTTAGATTGTAGGTGCCCGTAAAAGGGCGTTCAGTTCCTTTTTGACGCAGGATTCGATAGCGTTCCTCGCCTAATTCAGACAACCATTCTTCTTCGGTTTTATGGATAGGATACTTATTCATTCTTCGGAATAAATTTCAAGGCAGCACCATTAATGCAATGCCGTTTACCCGTAGTTTCCTGCGGGCCATCTTCAAACACATGTCCCAGGTGTCCACCACAAACCGCACAATGCTCCTCCGTGCGGGCATATCCAACGTTATAGTCGGTTGAAAACGCCACATTGCCCTCGATCTCTCGATCGAAACTTGGCCAGCCTGTTCCACTATCGAACTTGTGTTCACTTTTAAACAAGGGGGTTTGGCAAGCTGCACAAACATAGGTGCCATCTTCGTAATTTTTATTCAAGGGACTTGAAAACGGTCGTTCCGTGCCCTCCTTCCGAAGCACATAAAACTGCTTATCGGTAAGCTGGGCTTTCCATTCGGCCTCCGTCTTAGTAATTGCGAATGATTCTTCTTTTTTCTTGTCTTGAGCGGTACCTATACAACTCACCATCAGGATAGTGAGGAGTAACATACTGAATGATTTCATGAGCGATTTTTTAATTATCCAAAAATACGAAATCACCGGAATTCATTAAATAGTCCATGGAAAAATTAGCATCGGCAAATTCTGCCGGAACAACAGCGATCCGGAAGATTTGGTCGATCCTGAAACCATTTCCTAACGTACCAAGGTCTATGTCTCCCTGCAATAACAACAATACATCGATGAACGTATGATTGAAGGTATACTGAAACGAGCCTCCTTCAACGTAGATGGTCTGTGGTAGCGGACTCCAGACATCGATCGATCCGCCACTTCCGTCGGGTACCACGTCTTCCAGCCAGTATACCAGGATGGCGTCGCTCTCAAACACCTCTACATTGGCAGGAATATCAACCAGAACTTGAAAATCGTTCGCCTCGGTGAAATCGACCCTGGCTTCAAAAACCTGGCCTAGTATGTTGATACCTGGTTCGCCAGGAGGTCCTGGAGGTCCTGGATCTCCTTCACAGGATGAGAAAATTACTGAACTACCGATCGCTAAAAGTAAGAGGATATTTTTCATGAGATACATTTTTTATACACCCAAGGTGAGCAAATTTCATTCCACATTTGTTTTCGATGAAAATAATCTTTACTCGGACTATGGCATGGCTGTTGTTCAACAATAATTAAATTATATAGCTATCTTTAAACTTTCAAAATCAATACGAATACCATGAAATTTAAAAGAACCATCTCATTGCTCGCCGTCGTTGCACTCTTCCTAAGTTGCAGCACGAATCCATTTACCGGGAAGAAGACATTGGCCCTGGTACCGAATTCACAGTTGTTCCCAATGGCGTTTCAGCAATACAATCAATTTTTAACTGAAAACAACATAGTCACTGGCACTCCCGATGCCCGAATGATCACCCGCGTTGGAGAGAAAATAGCTGTTGCTTCGGAACGATGGCTGAATGCCAATGGATATGCCGGCTATTTAAAAGACTATCAATGGGAATATAATTTAGTAGACGACCCAACTGTGAATGCCTGGTGTATGCCTGGTGGTAAAATTGTTTTTTATACAGGGATCCTTCCTATTGCCGATGGAGAGGCAGGAGTAGCGGCCATTATGGGTCATGAAGTTGCCCACGCCCTGGCTAATCACGGTCAGCAACGAATGAGTGCAGGTCAATTGCAAGCCTTGGGTGCCGTTGCAGGAAATGTTGCCTTGAGCAAGGACCCTAAGAATCAACAGATATTCAATCAAGCTTATGGCATAGGATCTACGGTAGGGGTCATGTTGCCTTTCAGCAGGAACCATGAAAGTGAAGCAGACAGGATAGGGCTTATATTGATGTCAATAGCTGGTTATGATCCTATCGTGGCAGCCGACCTTTGGAGAAGAATGAAGGCCAATGCAGGCGGACAAGCACCACCAGAGTTTTTAAGCACACACCCATCCAGCGATACCCGTATTCGAAATATCACCGAATGGGCACCACAAGCTAAGGCAGAAGCTCGAAAGTTTGGGGTCACCAGTTTTAGAAAATAGTTAAATCTATAGTTGAACAAAGCTGCCATGTGGCAGCTTTTTTTATCTTGCGGCATGGCTAACTTACCAAAGGGCAGTAAAAAATTACTGAATGCCTGGGCATTCTACGATTGGGCAAATTCGGTTTACAGCCTGGTGATCGCTTCGGCCATATTTCCTTTGTTTTATGGAGCACTCTTTCGAGGTGCGGGGATCGAAGAGATCGAGGTTTTCGGGACAATGGTTCGTCGCAGTCCGTTGATCTTTTACACAACCGCGATCGCTTTTCTCATCGTCTCTATTATTTCTCCCATTCTTTCCGGTATTGCAGATTACCTGGGGAATAAGAAGTTTTTCCTTAAATTTTTCTGCTACCTGGGCGCCATTAGCACGATCTCGCTCTTTTGGTTTAGCCTGGACCATATTTATTTGAGTTTGCTAGCCTATTTACTGGGTTTGGTTGGCTTTTGGGGGAGTATCGTTTTCTACAATTCTTACTTGCCCGACATCGCCCATATTGATCAGCATGATCATATTAGCGCCAAGGGATATGCGTTGGGATATATTGGAAGTGTGATCTTGTTGGTGAGTTGCCTCGCCATGATCTTGGGTCATGAATTCTTCGGATTTGAAAGCGAAGCCTTTCCCACCAAATTGTCATTTGTCCTTACCGGTCTCTGGTGGATCGGGTTTAGCCAATATACCTACCATTATCTTCCGAAGGGAAACAAGGCAGACGGACCACTGACCCGCGAAGTGCTGTTCGATGGTTTCAACGAATTGAAAAAGATCTGGCGGGACCTTCAGAAACAATTAAAACTGAGAAGGTATTTGGGCGCATTTTTTATCTACAGCATGGGGGTACAAACAGTAATGCTTGCTGCAGCTTATTTTGGTGAACAGGAATTGGAATGGGGGAGTGACAGTGAGCGAACAACAGGCCTTATTACGAGTATATTGTTGATCCAACTTATTGCCGTTGTGGGTGCCATGCTTATGGCTCGTTTATCGAGTAAGGTTGGGAATATAAAAGCCCTGATCTTCGTTAATATGTTCTGGATCTTGATCTGTATCTATGCTTACTTCATTGTTACACCAGTTCAATTTTATGTGGCCGCCGTGTTTGTAGGCCTTGTCATGGGCGGGATCCAGGCTTTGTCGCGATCCACCTATGCAAAATTCTTACCGGAAACCGAAGACACAACTTCTTACTTTAGTTTTTACGATGTTTCTGAAAAGATCGGGATCATTATCGGGATGTTCCTGTATGGCTATGTTGAACAGCTAACGGGGAGTATGCGTTATTCCATTGTCTTCCTAATTTTATTCTTTGCTGCAGGGGTGTTTTTATTATTGAGAGTACCACGAAATCTAACGAATTAGACAATTTTTCTTTATGTTTGCGTTTACCATAGCAAACTTACTTACTTATGAACAAGACGTACTTACGCAGTTGGATGCTGGTTGCCCTATTAGCGTTCTTTGTCTCCGGTTGTGAAAATGAACCCTTGGAAGGACAGTTCATCACCGATGAACAAGGCTCAGCCGAAGAAGGTCAATTTATCGCTAACGTTGGAGGAGAAGACTTCATCGCCGAGGTGGTGACTGCGATCTTCAATCCAAACTTGAACAGTATAGTGATCTCCGGATCAAAACCGAATGGAGAATCCATCACTTTAGGTGTCGTTAATGTAGGTGTTAGCACCTTTGACCTGGGAACTGGCGGTGGTCAGCAAAATTCAGGAATTTACATTGCACCTGGCGAGCCCTTAGACCCTTACATAACCTTAGCGGCATCCGGAGGCTCCGGACAGCTTGAAATAACCGTTTTCAACACCGATGCCAAAACCGTATCCGGAAACTTCAATCTGGTGGGAGTGCGTCAACAAACCGACGACGATGGTAATCCGGTGCTGGATGGAAACGGTAATCCGGTTTTTGAAAGTATAAATATCACCAATGGAAGTTTTACAACCATTACCTATACCGAGGATACTTCGGGTGGCGGTGGTGGCGGTGGAGCTACAGATCCGGAAGCAAGCTTTTTTGCCTTTGTGGATGGGGTAGAATTCATGGAGACGTCCTTCACTATTGAAGAATTGGTCGTGTCTGGCGTGGAAATGCTGAAATTGGAAGCAACCATGGCAACTGGTGAACGCATCCGAATCGACATGCCTAAATCACTTGGGGTAGGGACCTACTCCTTCGTGGATCCCATTAGCGACGGCACAAAATTGATTGCCGTATACACTGCTGGCGATAATACCCTTACTTCGGAATCGGGCTCTATTACAATTACTGAATTTGGAAATGTGACGGGTAAACTCGCTGCAACTTTCAATTTCGTTGGTTCCGATCCAATCGATCCGGGAAATCCTACGACGGTGAATGTGACGGAAGGAGCATTTAATATTGACTTTATCAATGACTCCGGTACGGTGGAGAATTCATTTTCGGCCGATATTGACAGTGTTGGATATACACCAACTAGCATTGAAGTCTCTCAAGTTCCTTTCAACGGGACTACCCTGTTCTATGTCACAACCATTGACGATGTGAGTAATCAAAGTTTGACGATCGCGTTTCCTATGGATATAGTAGCAGGTAGCTATGCGATGACGACCGAATTTGTGGATGGCACTGAAAATGTAGGGTTGTATAATCCGGATATTGGCAACTCCGTACTTTTTGCTTCCAGTTCGGGAGTATTAACCATTGGCAGTTATGAGTTGAGCACCGGCGTAATTGAAGCTACATTCGAATTTACCGCCGTTGATCCGGACGGAGGGAATACTACCGAGTATGCGATCACCAACGGACAGTTTGTTGTCAATACGCTATAAAAAATAGTCATTAAACAAAGAGCCCGCTGGTTTTTGAACAAGCGGGCTCTTTTTTTGAATCCTATATATCTAGAAAGAAGAAATATCTCCCGAACCGGATGTTTTAGTATCCCTACGTTCCGGGTTACCTTTGTAGGTAATATCTCCCGAACCATGTACGCGAGCTTTAAGATTTCGCTTAGCAACCACACGTATATCTCCCGAACCTGAAACGCTTGCCTCTGTATTCTGTGCGTCCAGATCGAATCCTCTAAAGTCCCCGCTTCCAGTAACCTTAACCTCCAAGTCATTGGTTTTGCCGGTAAGTACCATATCGCCTGAACCGGTTACTTTTGCATCTACCATGCGGGCTTCAACATCCAATTCGATGTCTCCTGAACCAGTAATTACCACTTCAAGGTTGTCTGCTTTTATCGTATCCTTGGTGTCTATATCACCAGATCCCGTTAATGCAACTTCAGAAATATCGGTGAAGGGAACTTTGACATGAATTCCATTTTTGGTGTATATGTTTACATTTTTCTTGGTCTTCACCAATAGCGTATTGTCCTTTACTTCTATTTCAAGGTATTCATGAAGGTTGTCGTCTGTAGTTACCGAAATGTTTCCTTCGGTTCCTTTTTCAAGATGAATATCCATGCTGCCTATACCGCGAATCGCGTCATAATCACCGGTATTCACCGTTTTGGTGGTCACATTTCCGTTTCCTTTTATTTTCTTTCCCCATTGGGCGTTCATATCTGCCAAACCTGCGAACAGGAAGGACACGACGATCATTAAATTTAAAATTGTTTTCATGGTTTATTGGTTTAATTTCTAGCTAAGGTTACTCCTCCGTATTCAGAGTTAATATTCACGGTGTTTCCAGAGTTTTGCTTGCCGTGATATCCGGCATAAAGCTTATCGGAGTGATCTTTGTG
>JABDNM010000079.1 GCA_013043825.1 Flavobacteriaceae bacterium | reverse complement strand
GCTCGATCCATTCAATGGGGTTGACGACCTGAACAAAAAACTCATTCGCACTCCACTGGATCCCGATATAACTTATAGTGACGATCCTTTACGGATGCTACGGGCGATCCGCTTTGCCACCCAGCTGGATTTCAGCATAGAGAAGGATTCCCTGGATTCTATTACACAGAATGCCTCCCGACTTGAGATCATCTCTAAAGAGCGAATTACAGAGGAGATTCATAAGATCCTCCTTGCCCGGGTTCCGTCGAAAGGGTTTGCATTGCTGCATAAAACAGGACTGCTTGAATATATCTTGCCCGAATTATTGGCTTTGGAAGGAATTGAAGAGCAGGAAGGACAACTTCACAAAGACAATTTCTGGCATACGTTGGAGGTTGTCGATAATATTGCGACTACCACAGACGACCTTTGGCTACGCTGGGCGGCCTTATTGCATGATATTGGAAAAGCCCCTACCAAGCGATTCGACAAAAAAGTGGGTTGGACCTTCCACGGCCATGAATTTATAGGTTCCAAGATGGTCTATAAATTATTCAAGCGAATGAAGATGCCATTGAATGAAAAAATGAAATTCGTTCAAAAAATGGTGATGATGAGCTCAAGGCCAATTGTTTTGGCCACCGATGTTACCGACAGTGCCGTTCGTCGGTTGGTTTTTGATGCAGGAGATCACGTGGACGATTTGATGACTTTGTGTGAGGCAGATATTACAACTAAAAATCCCAGGCGTTTTCAGAAATACCTGAATAACTTTCAGCGCGTGCGGGAAAAGATCGTGGAAGTGGAAGAACGCGATCACATTCGCAACTTTCAACCCCCGGTTAGTGGTGAGGAGATCATGAAGACCTTTGGTTTACAACCAAGCAAGGAGATTGGTATCATTAAAGACGCGATAAAAGAAGCCATCCTAGACGGCGAAATACCGAATGAATTCGAAGCAGCGCGTGAATTTATGCTGAAAAAAGGAAAAGAAATTGGATTGAATGTCGTTGAGTAGATCAAGCAGGTACACGAAATCGGTTAAAGTAGCCCTGGTATTGGTCTACCTTGTGATCATAGCAGGAGCCTTGGTAAGAATGACTGGCTCGGGCATGGGCTGTCCGGACTGGCCCAAATGTTTTGGTTATTATATCCCACCAACCGATGCTTCCGTCTTGAATTGGGATGCGAACCGGGAATTCAAAAAGGGGCAAGTCATCATTCGCGATGCGAAATTGAAGGTAGCCGGCTCAAATTTCACCACCGGAACCGCTTATGTTGAAGGCAACTGGGAAAACTACACCAGGCACGACTATGCCGAATTTAATGTTTGGCACACCTGGATTGAATATATTAACCGACTCTTGGGCGCATTATCGGGCTTAGCCATACTCGTGATGGCGGTTCTGTCTTTCTGGAAATGGAATTTCCGAAAAAGGATCACCTATCTTTCAGTTCTCAGTGTTTTTCTCATCGCCTTCCAGGCATGGCTGGGTGCGATCGTGGTTTATTCGGTGTTAGCACCTGTGAAAATAACCATTCATATGGTGATGGCGCTTGTGATCGTAGCCGTACTGATCTATTTGCTTTATATGGCGCAGGAGGGATTCGAACGATTGAAGACCTCAAAACCATTTCGTATTCTACTTTTGATGGCCCTGGCACTTACGATGATCCAAGTGATCCTGGGTACTCAAATTCGCCAGTTTGTTGATGAACAGGTGAAAGCGGTTGGATACGAAGCCAAAGCACTGTGGTTGGAAACACCCAATTTTCAATTTTACGTGCATCGCACATTTTCCATCCTGGTCTTGCTTCTTAACCTGTCTCTCTGGTATCTTAATCGCAAGTACAGCTATGGACTTTCCAAGCTCAGTGGGATAGTCATTTTGATCGTCGCAGAAGCTATTACGGGAATACTCATGTATTATTTCGATTTCCCATTCCTATCTCAGCCACTACATTTGGTGATCGCCGCCTTCTTATTCGGACTACAATTCTATGTAGTATTAGAGGTTTTTCAGAAAGGGAAACCCATAGAAACTTCGTAACTTTGCACCCTTAATCATTCAACCCATGATCTATCGTTTTCGAGTCATTCTCGACGCTCATGAAGATGTTTTCCGTGATATTGAGATAGAGGCAACCGCCACTTTGGAAGATCTTCACAATGTAATCACGCAATCGTTTGGTTTTGCCGGACAGGAAATGGCTTCCTTCTATATTAGCAACGATCTTTGGGAGCAAGGCGAAGAGATCGCCTTGTTCGATATGAGTGAAGTTCCGGGTGCAGTCCGAATCATGCACGAAACGGTGCTTGACAGTGTTACCAACGAAGATCAGACGAAACTTATTTACGTGTATGATTTTCTCAATTTATGGACGTTTTTGGTTGAACTTGCCGAAATCGCCGAGCGGGAGGAAGGCAGATCCTATCCCAATTTAATGTTTGCCCACGGGCAGATCCCTGAAGTCGCTCCTGAAAAAGAATTTGTTTCCGATTCTTCGGAAGAAGATGAAATGGAAGACGAATATGGACTGGATCCGGAAGATTACGACGACCTGGATTTCGACGAAAACTGGAATTGATCCTATTGAATTCCGAAAAAACCCATCAGTTCATCTATGCATGAATGGATAATTTGTATTGCCTGTTGAACCTTGACAGTAGAATTGCGTAATTTGCTGGTTTGATTAAAAATGTAACAATTATCATCCATAGTCGTCGTATTACCAACCAACCACCAAAAAATCCTTGTGGAACCCATTTTAACGATCAACAAGCTCACTAAGAAATTTGGCCCCATTACTGCGGTGAAGGACCTCTCTTTCACAATAGAAAAGGGAAATGTTTATGGAATTCTAGGTCCGAACGGAAGTGGAAAATCCACCACACTTGGAGTCGTGCTCAATGTAGTAAACCGCACTTCCGGGGACTTCCATTGGTTCGATGGCTCGGAATCCACCCATCAAGCCTTGAAGAAGGTGGGTGCCATAATCGAACGCCCCAATTTTTATCCTTATATGACAGCCACCCAAAACCTGGAGTTGGTGTGTAAAATAAAAGGAGTAGATCCTTCCATGATCCTGGAAAAACTAGAGCTGGTAGGTCTGGCAGAGCGAAGATCCAGTAAGTTCAGAACATTTTCTTTAGGCATGAAACAGCGTCTGGCTATCGCCTCGGCACTGCTGAATGACCCGGAGATCCTAATTTTGGATGAGCCAACCAATGGATTGGATCCCCAGGGAATCCACCAGATACGAGAGATTATCAAAAGGATCGCTACACAGGGAACCACCATTTTATTGGCGTCTCATTTGCTGGATGAAGTGGAAAAAGTATGTTCCCATGTGGTTATTCTTCGCCGGGGAATTAGTTTATATGCGGGAAGTGTAGATGGTATGAAAGCCAGTCACGGTTTTCTTACCCTTCAAAGCGATGACCTTGAATCGTTGAGAAATGCTCTGAAGGAGATGAATGCCTTTGATGCGATCAAGCAGGAGGGTGATTCACTAATCGCCTATTTAAATAAACCTATGGATGCTTCCGAGATCAATAAAGCGCTGTTCGATAAAGGCATCACATTATCACGTCTCGAGAAAAGAAAAGAAAGCTTAGAGGAGCAATTCCTTGAAATCACCGAAAAATACGATTAGGAATGTTCCGATTACTCAACATAGAACTTCAGAAATTAAAGTATAATAAAAGTGCGAAGGTGATTTCTATCGTATACTTTGCTCTTATCTGCTTTATCGCGCTTATCGTGTCCATCGAGTTCAATTTCGGGGGAGTTAAATTCAGAGTTGCAGACCAGGGCATCTTCAATTTTCCATTTATTTGGCATTTCAATACATGGGTAGCGGCCACCTTGAAAATATTCCTAGCCATTGTGATCGTATCAATGATGGCCAATGAATACAGCTATCGCACCCTGAAACAAAATTTGATAGACGGCCTCAGCAAAAAAGAATTCGTATTCTCGAAATTCATCACAGTAGTAGGATATGCGCTAGTGTCGACCGTCTTCGTTTTTATAGTATCCTTGATCCTGGGCTTGTTTTTCTCCGACTACAATGAAATAGGCATAATTTTTAGTGAATTGGATTATATGTTCGCTTATTTTATCAAGCTGGTGGGCTTTTTCTCCTTCTGTTTATTCCTGGGTGTATGGGTCAAGCGTTCGGCATTTGCTATTGGATTTTTGGTGATCTGGTGGTTAGTAGAAGTCATCCTGTTCTTATTGATGAAATTTCAGTTTTTTAAGGATACGGACGTGGCAGAGAATGTCTCTCAATTTTTTCCGCTTGCAGCCATGTCCAACCTCATTAAAGAGCCCTTTACTCGTTTGGGTGCGGTCCAGTCTGCAGCAAACCAACTGGGAGAGGAATTGAGCAAAACCTATGATGTTCAGCTACTTGATCTTGGCATTGTACTGATCTGGACCGCACTATTCATTTACTGGTCCTACGCCATTCTGAAAAAGCGTGATTTATAAAATTCGACCTACACTTCAAATTACCAGGGCCGGCAAAAAGGAATAATTCGTACCTTTTGTTGTTAATATCTCCCTATGGTCAAGCAGATATTCTTCTTTGTTGTCCAATTCCTATTAATTTCCAATCTCGTTCACGGGCAGGATATTGAATTGTTTCAACAGTTCAACGGGCGCTACGACTATCTCGCTTTCGGAAATACATTGAACACAGGCGAGAATACCGACCCCAACGCAGTCTGTGAAATACTCACCGAAAGCAGTGCGGATCTATTACTAAGTCCAACTCAAACCCTTATCGGGGCCTATATTTACTGGGCCGGATCGGGTAGCGGGGATTTTGAAGTTACCTTGAATGGAACGACCATCACAGCAGAGCGAACCTTCAGCTATGAATTGTCCGATCAATTTGTTTATTTCGCGGCCTATGCCGATATCACGGCCCTGGTAGCTGCCACGGGAAACGGAACTTATACACTCTCCGATCTTACTCCGGAAGTAGATCCATTAACATACTGCTCCAATACAACCAATTTCGGTGGTTGGGCGGTAAATGTGATCTATGAAGATCCTGCACTGCCACTGAACCAGGTAAGCTTATTCGATGGAATGGAGGGTGTTTCTTTCAGCAACCCTAACATTGAGATCGTATTGAACAGCCTCAATGTAATTGACAATATAGGAGCTAAGATCGGATTTCTAGCCTGGGAAGGAGATGCCAATTTGATGATTGGTGAAGCCCTGCGTATCAATGGGAATGTGATTAGTAATCCTCCCTTGAATCCCGCAAATAATCAATTCAATAGCACCAATAGCTTTACAGGGTCAAGCGAGTTGTACCAGATGGATATAGACTTTTACGATATTGAGAACAACATACAACCGGGTGATGAAACTGCCGTGATCCGTCTCTCTTCCTTTCAGGATTTGGTGATGGTGAATAACATCATAACCGTGTTGAATAATGAACTCCCGGACGCAACCATTTCCATGGACTCAATTTCCGGCGCCGACGAGTGTGGTGATCGGGATCTAGATATCGATTACACCGTGCGGAATGTAAACAGTACTGCCCCGCTTCCGGCTGGAACCTCCATTGGCTTTTATGCCAATAACCTCTTGATGGCACAAACTCAAACCAACACTGAATTGCCAATCGGAGGATCGGAAAGCGGTTCTATCTCACTGACCATCCCCGACCAGGTTCCGGCCGATTTCTTATTGCGAGCTTTCGTTGATGATGATGATATGGTTACTGAATTAGACGAAACCAACAATGAAGACAATGTAAATTTTCATCTATTGGTATTCCCGGAAATAGAGGGATTGATCGACCTGGAGCTATGTGATGTTTTCGGAACGGAGTTGTTCGATCTCACCGAGGCCACTTCTGGGATCGATCCTGTCAATACCATTACATATCATCTTTCGGAAGACGATGCGCTAAATAGCCTCAATGCCATTGTAAACCCTGAATCCTTTGAAAATACTGAGAATCCACAAACCATCTGGATACGGGTTTTCAATGCAGACTGCTTTGTGATTGATCAGTTCGAAATAGAGGTGATCGATTGTCCCTTGCCGGATGCAACTATCGAAGTTGTTAGTACTATCAACCCCTGTAGAATGCGCGATCTTACTGTCGAATATGTTGTGTACAACCTGAACGGCACTGCCCCGCTCCCAGCAGGTACACCCATTGCCTTTTACATAGACAATGGCCTGGTCGCCCAGAGCGAGACAGTGGAAGACATTCCTGAAGGTGGAAGTGAAACAGGATCGATTGAGATATCCCTTTCCGAAGACATACCGGACGAATTTACGCTAAAAGTTGTGGTCGATGATGACGGGACAGGTATGGGAACTATAGTGGAACTGAATGACTTCAACAATGAATTTGAGATCGTAGCTCAATTTCAAAGTATACCACCCATTGCAAACCTCCCGGATTTGTTGCAGTGTGATGAGGGCTTCGATACGGCCACTTTTGACCTTACCGTCCAAAATATATTGATCTCGAACAATACTAGCGATACAATAAACTATTTTACGACACTCGAGAATGCTATTGCGAATACGAATTCCATTTCCGATCCTGAACAGTATCAAAACAGCATCGATCCACAGACGATTTACGTCCGACTTGAAAATGAAATTTGCTTTGCCACGGCCTCGTTTCTGATCGCCACGGAAAATTGCGCTCCAGAAATACCCGAAGGAATTTCTCCCAATGGTGACGGATTGAATGATGTTTTCAAGATCACCAACCTGATCGATGTTTATGAAGACTTTCAACTCAAGATCTACAGCAGGGAAGGTAATTTGATCTATGAAGGAGGTAACCAGGACGGCCTGTGGGACGGTATTCCGAATCGAGGTTTACTTCGCCAAAGTAGAGTGGTGCCTGTAGGTACATACTTCTATGTGCTTGCTCTCAACCATCCCGAGTTTCCGGATGCCTTTTTAGGTGCTGTATATGTAAATTATTAGTAGTTCTATAGATTTATAAATTCCGACTGCCTAATTCAAGCTGCGGAATTATCGCTTGCAAATATTCGTATATTTAACTTCCAATCCATTGCTATGCGAATGATAAAACGATTACTGTTTATTCTTTTGTTGGTTCATACTTCGATCATTTGGAGTCAGGAGATCGATTTATTCCAGCAATGGAACGGTCGCTACGATTATTTATCCTTTGGGAATACTCTCAATGAAGTAGAAAATGGGGCGAATTCTGCCTGCACAATACTCACCGAGAGCAGTGCCGTCTACACATTACAACCTGGCCAAACGTTAGTCGCAGCCTATTTATACTGGGCAGGATCCGGCAGCGGTGATTTCGATGTTTTGCTGGCTGGAACTCCTGTAACTGCGGAGCGTATGTTCAGTTATACACTTCCCAATACGTCCAACATTTATTTCGGAGCTTATGCCGATGTCACCAACATTTTACAGACCAATGGAAATGGGAATTACTTGCTATCGGAACTGGATCTTTTTGATGCAATTCAACCCTATTGCTCGATAAATGGTGGAAATGCTACCAACTTTGGTGGTTGGGCGGTTACTGTGGTCTACCAGGACAATACATTACCCCTGAACCAGGTGAATATTTTTGACGGTTTCGAATCGGTTTCACTAGCCAATCCAATCCTCGATATTGAACTGAACAACTTGAATGTGTTGGACAATACAGGGGCAAAACTAGGGTTCTTAGCGTGGGAAGGTGACCTGCTAATCGCAAACAATGAAACCCTTCAAATTAATGGGAATGTACTGAGCAATACCTTAAATCCTCCCAACAACCAGTTTAACGGTACCAACAGTTTTACAGGATCGAACCAGTTTTATAATATGGACATCGATTTCTACGACATAGAAAACAACATCCAACCAGGGGATGAGAGCGCCTTGGTACGAATTACGTCGAACCAGGACTTGGTGATCGTAAATAACGTCGTGACTGTGCTTAATACCGAATTGCCTGATGCAACGATCACCATCGATAACGTAAGTGGCGCAACCGAATGTGGGGAGCGGGATATCACGCTGGATTATACGGTTTATAATGTTAATTCTACTGCCGAACTACCAGCCGGAACGCGCATTGGTTTTTATGCTCAAAATATTTTGATGGATACGGCCTTTACAACAGTGGTTCTGCCCATTGGTGCTTCGGAAAGCGGAACCGTAAATCTCACCATTCCGCAAGGTATCCCAGCAGATTTCCTGCTCAGGGCCATCGTCGATGACAACGACCAGGTCAATGAAACCAATGAAGACAATAACGAGGATAACCTGGAATTCCACTTGCTGGTCTTTCCGGAGATCATTGGCTTGACCGATCTTGAACTCTGTGATGTCGTGGGTACAGAATTTTTCGATCTCACCGAAGCAACCGCCCAGATAGATCCTGAAAATACCATTTCCTATCACCTAACTGAAGCAGACGCCCAGTCCGGTGTAAATGCCATCGTCGACCCGGAAAATTATGAAAACACGAGTAACCCACAAACCATCTGGATTCGTGTGGCCAACCCCGATTGTTTTGTGGTGGATAGTTTCGAGATTGAAGTGATCATCTGCCCACTTCCGGATGCTACCATAAGTATCGACAACGAAATTTATGCTTGCCGACAACGTGATCTAACAATCGATTACACGGTATACAATAGCAAGGGAACGGCTTTCCTCCCTGCAAGTACTCCCATAGCCTTTTATGCAGACTTAATACTCATCGCACAAAGCGCCACTTTGGAGGATATCCCTATTGGCGGAAGTGAGATGGGAAGTATTACGGTTCCACTTTCTGAAGAAATTCCAGATATCTTCATTTTGCTTGCGGTAGTAGATGAGGATGGAAACGGAATGGGAATTGTGGAGGAATTGAATGAATTTAATAATGAATTTGAGATCATCGCAGAGTTTGGGACCATCCCTCCTATTCCAACTTTACCCGATTTGTTGGAATGCGACGAAGGCTTTGATATCGCAACCTTCGATCTAACGGTTCAAAATGAACTGATCTCTTCCGATCCCAACGACACCATTTCATTTTTTACAACCCTGGAGAACGCCATTGCTAACGAAAATGCGATCAGCGATCCTGAACAATACCAGAATGCAACCGATCCCCAGATCATTTATGTGCGTTTGGAGAATGAAATATGTTTTACAACGGCTTCGTTCTTGCTAACCACAGAAAATTGCCAACCCATCATCTCTCAGGGAATTTCACCCAACGGCGATTCACTGAAC
>JABDNM010000077.1 GCA_013043825.1 Flavobacteriaceae bacterium | reverse complement strand
CGTTTTGCTTCTCTGGAAGCTTCAATTCGCTCGCTGGTGGTTTTGAACGTGGTCTTGCGCTGTTCAAATTCCAGGGCTTGATCCAATATATCCATGTTCGCGTAATTTTTGAAAAACTTGCTATCGGTACCGGTTAAATGCACATGGTTGTCTTCTACATACAGCTTGGCTGTTCCTAACAAGTTTGATTAACAATCGACAAACATACTAATGATTGTTCGTAAAACCATGTGAATAAACAAAAGTTTAACAATCCAATAATCACTTGCATTTAAAGATTAAATTTTAACTTTGAGTATAACTAACCATTATGAGATCCTTACTAATTATTATACTGATCTGTGTCTGCGGAACAGTACAAGCTCAAATACTCAATGCCGAATCTCTTCGCAAAGTGACCGATACCTCCGGTTGGTCCGGTTCGGTAAGTGCCAACTTCGCTTTAAAACGCAACGTGAATGATTTTCTGGTAATTGGCACCAACATTCATGTTCAATATAAAAAAGATCCACACCTCATCTTGTTCAAGAACGATATAAATTTTCAAAAGATCGAGGGGGATCGTTTTGAGAATAGTGGTATCACACATGTTCGTTACAATTACCGCTTTACGTCCAGGTTTGCCTGGGAAGCTTTTGTGCAGGGACAGTACAACAAGGTGAATCTTATCGATTTCAGGGGTCTCATAGGAACCGGACCCCGGTTTAAACTCACAACTTCCGAAAAGTATAAATTCTATGGGGGAGCAGCCGCGATGTATGAATATGAAAAGGTTAGTGACGGGGTCACGCCAAAACAAAAAGTAATACGGGGTAGTTCGTATTTGTCATTCAGCCTTTATCCATCCGATCGAGTGACCGTAGTGAGTACCACGTATTACCAACCACTTTTTGAAACTTTCGGAGATTACCGAATTTCTACACAAAACTCACTTCTGGTGGGACTTTTCAAGAATTTTTCAGTAGAAATAAGCTATAACTTTGTCTTCGACACCTTTCCGGCAGTTGGAATCCCAAAATCACAGTATGATTTTTCTACCGGACTGGCCTATACATTCGACTAAGAAAAATCAAATCTTTCGTAAGCTTTCACGGTAAATTTGGACTACTTCGCTATATTTACGGCTTCCGAAGTGAACCTTAATCACTTCAATTTCGTAATTAATTAGAAAGCATATGTCGTATTACGATCCCAAGGACCTCCGAAAATTTGGTGACATCACAGAATGGAGTGAAGAATTAGGGACGAAATTCTTCGATTACTATGGAAAAGTCTTTGAAGAAGGAGCTCTATCGGCCCGAGAAAAATCGTTGATCGCCTTGGCGGTAGCTCACACCGAACAATGCCCTTATTGCATCGACGCCTATACCAAGGACGGCCTTCAACGTGGGATAACCAAAGAGGAAATGATGGAAGCAGTACATGTGGGAGCAGCCATAAGAAGTGGCGCCTCCCTGGTCCATGGAGTAATGATGATGAACAAAGTAAACAAGCTCGATGGCTAACTAAAATACCTGCGGACACTACTACCCACACGCAAACGGAATATGACGAAACTGAAACAGCAATCCTTACACAAGCGCCAAAGCGAACTGGCCCAAAGCAATAAACAATTGGAATGGTTGTCGAATGGAATCTTCCAAAACGGAGCACTCCCTACTTTTGCCCAAAAGATCAAAGAAACGAGCCAGTTTCCCCTTCGCCCGAAAAAACTAGAGATCCTTCAGATCAACGTTGGATACATGTGTAACCAGGTATGTGAACATTGTCATGTAGATGCCGGTCCCGACCGGAAGGAGATCATGACGATGGAAACCATGAAGCAATGTCTTGAAGTGATCAAAAATACCGAAGCTCATACCCTTGATCTCACAGGGGGAGCACCCGAAATGAATCCCAATTTCAGATGGTTTGTTGAAGAGGCCAGTAAGGCCGGGATCCAGGATTTTATTGTTCGGTCCAATTTAACGATCATTCGTGCCAATAAGAAATACCACGATTTGCCAGAATTCTTCAAAAAACACAATGTACATGTAGTGAGTTCCATGCCGCATTGGACACGTGGAAAAACCGATAAACAGCGCGGCGATGGGGTGTTTGATGCTTCCATCAAAGCACTGCAGGAGTTAAATGCGGTGGGCTATGGGTTGGAGGAAAGTGAGCTAAGGCTCGACCTGGTTTACAATCCCAGTGGTGCTTTCCTGCCGGCAGATCAGGCCAGTATGGAAAAGGACTTTAAAAAAGCCTTGAAGGAGGATTTTGGAATTCAATTCCACAATTTATTTGCAATTACCAATCTCCCCATCTCCAGATTCCTGGACTACCTGATCGCCTCCGAGAATTATGAGGACTATATGTACGCATTGGTGGAGGCGTATAACCCGGCAGCTGTAGCCAATGTGATGTGTACAAATACAATAAGTGTGAGTTGGGACGGATATTTATACGATTGCGATTTCAATCAAATGTTAGACTTAAAAGTTGCCAGTAAGGTGAAACATATCTCTGAATACAATGAAGACCTGCTCAATGAACGAAATATCATCATTTCTCAACATTGTTATGGTTGCACAGCCGGAGCGGGAAGCAGTTGCCAGGGAAGTGTTGCCTAAACCAAGCGTAATACGCACATGAGTAACATGAGCAAAACCATATTACTTCTCATAAGCCTGGTAATCACAAGCACGAGCTGGGGCCAGGATAGCCTGAGAGCGGTCCTGGAACTATATAATTCCAAATCGGTGCCTTATATTTCAGTATCCGAACTTCGAATGCACCAGGTAAACGGTGAGGTGGTGATCCTCGATGCTCGTGAGCGAGAAGAATATGAAGTGAGTCATATCCAGGGAGCGCGATTTGTTGGATATCAAAATTTCTCTGCGGAAGGAATCCTCGATGCGAATATGGATTTAGATGCGCCCTTGGTAGTATATTGCACCCTGGGGATACGTTCGGAGACCATTGGTGAGAAGCTCCAAAAATTGGGATTCACTCAGGTTCACAATCTCTATGGTGGAATTATTGCATGGAAGAACAAAGCATATCCTGTAATCGATCCAGAAGGGAATGAAACCGAAAAGGTACACACCAACTCACGATTTTGGGGACATTGGCTGGAAAATGGCGAAAAAGTATATTAATTCGAAGCATCCATTTTGAAGGACCTCCTCATCATTTTCACACGTAATCCCGAATTAGGCCAATGTAAAACCAGGCTGGCCGCTACAATTGGCGATGACGCAGCCCTGAAAATCTACAAACTCTTGTTACATCATACCGTGAGTGTTACCAAGGACCTGCAAGTAGATAAACAGGTTTTCTATTCCGAACGAATAAGCAACAACGATATTTGGAATGAAAAGTATTTCAGCAAACAAAGGCAAGAAGGCAAGGATCTTGGAATTCGAATGGAGCATGCGTTTTTGTCGGCATTTGCCGAAGGCTACCAACGTGTTATAATAATTGGAAGTGATCTTTACGATCTCCAAACTTCAGATCTGCAAGAGGCTTTCGCTGCTCTGGAAGATCATGACTACGTTATTGGCCCCGCCATGGATGGTGGCTACTACTTATTGGGAATGAAGTCGATAAATCGAGCATTGTTCGTTAATAAGAGTTGGGGGACAGCAACTGTTTTCAAAGAGACTATGAAGCAGTTGAAGGAGGAGGATGTTTATATTTTGACTGTCAAAAATGACATCGACCGATACGAGGACATCAAGGATCTATCGGTATTTAAGCCTTTTATTAAACAATTGAAATAAGTTCTTAACGAATGAAGGAATATATTGAAACATCTGCAGATTTTTTAAGAAGTCGTGGATTCGATGCCCCTGAGATAGGTATTATTTTGGGCACTGGACTGGGTCAGATCCTGGATCACCTGGAAATTATCGCCGAGGTAAGTTATAATCACATCCCCAATTTCCCCACCGCTACCGTCGAATTTCATCGCGGTAAATTGATCTACGCCGAACTTTCAGGAAAAAAAGTTGTGCTCATGCAAGGTCGCTTTCATTTATATGAAGGTTACTCCCTTGCCGATGTCACATTCCCGGTTCGGGTTATGCATGCCCTGGGAATTCAAAGACTTTTCGTGAGCAACGCCTCGGGCGCCATTAATCTGAACTTCAAGAAAGGCGAGATCATGCTAATTGAAGATCATATCAACCTGCAAGGAGGTTCACCTCTCGCTTTCAAGGGGGTTGAAGAGCTGGGGGAACGCTTTGTAGACATGAGTGCACCTTACAATGTCGACATGAATGAAAAATTGGAGACAATCGCTCGGGAACATAATATTAACCTACACAAGGGGGTATACGTAAGTGTGGTTGGCCCGCAACTGGAGACCCGTGCCGAATACCGTTTTTTAAAGATCATTGGTGCAGATGCTGTGGGTATGAGTACCGTACCCGAAGTCATCGTTGCAAATCACCTGGGAATTCCGGTTGTTGCCCTTTCGGTTTTAACCGATGAATGTGACCCAGACAATTTAAAACCCGTGCGTATCGATGACATTCTGGCGATGGCCGCAAAGGCCGAGCCTCACATGATAAAGTTATTTACAGAATTAATTAAATCAATTTAGACAGTTCGTAAAGAAAATACCTATTTTGCGACTTACATCACAGATTTTCACTACTTAAAATATGAGCTACTTAGAAACCACCCACGACATTTATAAAGAAGCTGCGCTAACCCCGGATGTTGGACTTTGTTGTACTACCAACCCCATTTGGGAATTACCAGGCCTCAGCATTCCAAAGATCATGCAGGAGATGAATTATGGCTGCGGAAGTACCGTACATGCACGAGACCTTGTAAACAATCCCAAGGTCCTCTACGTTGGTGTTGGAGGCGGTATGGAATTGTTGCAATTTGCCTACTTTTCACGTCAGGAAGGTGGAGTTATTGGGGTGGATGTTGTAGACGAAATGCTGGAAGCCTCCAGGAAAAACTTTGTTCTGGCAGAAGAAGAAAATTCCTGGTTCCAGAGAGAATTTGTTGAGCTTCGAAAGGGAGATGCAATGCACCTTCCCGTTGATGATAATAGCATCGATGTTGCCGCACAAAACTGTCTGTTCAATATTTTTAAGGAGGATGATCTGAAACTGGCGATCGAAGAGATGTACCGCGTCCTGAAACCACACGGCCGTTTGGTAATGAGCGATCCAACTTGTGAGCAAAAGATGAATGAAACATTGAGAAACGACGAACGCCTGCGAGCACTTTGTTTAAGTGGAAGTTTGCCTATCAAAGAGTATGTTAAGGCACTTACCGACGCCGGCTTCGGCACCATCGAGATACGTGCAAGAAAACCATATCGAATTCTGGATCCGAAGAACTATCCCACCGAAGAACTTATATACATCGAATCCATTGAAGTTGCGGCCATCAAAGATCCCATGCCCGAAGACGGGCCTTGTGTTTTTACAGGAAAAGCAGCGATCTACTTTGGGCAAGAGGAGTACCTGGATGATAATAAAGGTCATATTTTATTGAAGAACCAGCCCATTGCCATCTGCGATAAGACGGCTGCCAACCTGGCCGGTTTGGGCAGGGAAGATATCTACATAAGCGAATCTACTTTCCATTACGATGGGGGTGGTTGCTGTTAAATGGTAAAATCGATAGCCTTAAGGTCTGTTTCACACAGGTGAGTGCAGGCCTTTATTTTGAGCGTCCAATCCTCTTAAGTAATCAATATGTTAGAGCCTGGAAAACTGAAAAGGAAGCTAGTTCGTATATAAGATCGAAAGTGGTATCTATGAAAAATGTGCTGGTCTTACTCATAACGAGTTTTATGTGTGCATTCTTCGACATCGGCGAAAAGCCAGTGGAGGGTGAGAGAGAACCAAATGATGTGGTTGAGATTCTTTCTGAAATTGAGTTGAAATTGCAAGAAAACTTTCACCAGTGCCTTAAACAATTAAACTATGAACTCATATCTTAGACTATCTATCGTTTCGTTATTTGCGTTAAGCTTGTATAGTTGTGCGCTATTTTCCGCGGCCGGGTTAACCAGTCAGGGGCAACCTGTTAAGGAAGTGAAATCTCCTCTTCAGTCAACGAAAGAAGGATCAACTATAAATGTAGATCACTCGCAGTGGGACCGACTATTGAAAAAACACGTCGACTCACAAGGGATGGTGGATTACACCGGTTTTAAAGAAGATAGAAGCGAACTGAAGTCCTATTTAAAGATGTTGTCGAAGTTGGAACCCACTAAAAGGTGGAGCGTTCAGGAATTATTGGCTTTTTACATCAATACGTACAACGCCTATACCGTGGATCTCATCCTGGAAAACTATCCGGTGAAGAGCATCAAGGACATTAGTGGCCCCTGGACACGAGGAATTGTTCCTATAGGGAATAACAATCTTTCTTTGGGGGGTATTGAAAACGGTATTCTTCGGAAAATGAACGAAGCTCGTATACACTTTGCGATCAATTGTGCCTCCATCTCTTGTCCGAAGCTACTGAACGAAGCCTACACGGCCGGAAGGATCAACGAACAGTTGGATCGGGCTGCCAAAGAATTTATCAATAGCGAGAAGAACGAACTGGATCCAGATAAACCTAAGCTATCTTCCATCTTCGATTGGTACCGAAAAGACTATCTGGTCAATGGGAACGTGGATGTGATTGGATATATAAACCAGTTCGCTACAACCAAGATAAATCCGAATGCTGAACTTCAATTTATGGAATACGACTGGAATTTGAACGATCAGCGGTAGTATTTAATATATTTGTGAAATGATCAGTATCATAGTCCCAGTGCTGAATGAGGCCGATGGCATTGTGGAATTTTTGGCTCATATTACTGATAACGCCACTTCTTCGAAAATTTCGGAGTTGATTATCGTGGATGGAGGTAGTAGCGATGGTACACCACGGTTGGTCAACGAATATGCTTCCACTTCCAGGTTGGAAATAAAACTTATCGATTCTGAAAAAGGACGTGCCAGGCAAATGAACAAAGGCGCCCAAATTGCACGTGGTGGTGTTCTTTACTTCTTACACGCAGATTCGTTCCCTCCGAAAGGCTACGACACAGCTATTCTTGCTGAAACCCAAAATGGAAACCCAGCAGGATGTTTCAGGATGCGATTTGACCGCCCTCATCCTGTTTTAAAAATCTCCCAATGGTTTACCCGCTTCAATTTTAAATTCTGTCGTGGTGGAGACCAGTCTCTTTTTGTAACCAAAGAGATATTCGACACCCTAAACGGTTATGATGAATCATACACTATTTATGAAGATTGTGAATTGATCAATCGAATTTACGATCACTATTCCTTCGTGGTGATCAATAATGTTGTTACCACTTCAGCAAGAAAATATATTAAGAACGGGACGGTGAAATTACAATATCACTTCACCGTTATCCACCTCAAGAAAATTATGGGTGCTTCCCCGGAAAATTTGAGTAATTATTACCATCGTAATATCTCCTCCTAAAGTAAAATTTCAGTTCAGAATGAATAATCAGGTGAATTTTCATCAAATGATTCCAATTTTATCATTCATGGAAAATTAATTTTTGTTGTTTATCGATTTTAATTTACACTTTATCTATAATACATTGATTTTATTGTTTTTATGTAAGATTTATTTGTCGGAATAAGAAATAATTATTTAGATTTGACATGTAGGAATTTTCGTAAGTAATCATTGTCGAGTCCCCACATCGAACACAAAACGACGGATGAACTACATAAAACGAATTTTTTTTCAACAATAAAGAAGTATTATGAAGCCCCTGAAAACTACTTTTTATTTGCTGGCCATAATTGGCCTGCTAAGCACCGTTCCTGCCTTCTCTCAAGTGGGAATTGGCACCACATCGCCTCAAGGAGCATTAGATATTAGTGCTACAAATGGTGGGTTGGTGATTCCACGAATCAATTTGCTGAATATCACAGACATCATAACGATTAAAAACCCTTTGGGAGGTGGGCCTGTTAAGGGCACCATTATCTATGACCTGGGTACCAATATCACAGAAGGTTTTTACGTCTTCAATGGCAGTCAATGGCAATTGTTGGCAGATACCGATACTTCCCTAGGGGATACGGATCAAACCCTTGCAGGTTCCCGTACCGTAAACTTAAACGGTTTTAGTCTGAATTTCAATGTAAGTAACACCGGGACAGACGGACTGAAACTCGACACCGACTATTTAGAGCTTTGTCGGGATGCAGGAAACAACGGTGATGGATTGGTGAGCACGCGAGGTGGAATGGCCTTCAATATTGACAGCAACAATAACAATACAAACGATAACGAATATTTTTCTTGGGGCCAAGACGGGGCTCCGGGAGCAGGTACAGGATCAGGTAACTACGACGAACTCATGCGGCTGGACGCAACCGGATTGGGTATAGGCACCAATTCGCCAGGAATGAAATTACACGTGGTAGAAACCACCAGTAACATCAATGTGGCTAAATTCGAATCTCCCGAATTTCCCATGTTTGCCGGATTTATCATCGAAGACACGGGTGGGAGTAACACGGCTAGATTTGCCATTACACCAGGAAACATTGCGAACAACAGTGGTGGAGCACTCTCGGGTGTACCTGCCGGAAATGCGAATGGAAAAAATAGTGTGACCTTTGATGTAGAAGGATCAACTTACGATATCTACACCTTCATGGAAGGTACTATACGCCCGGGATTCGATAACCTCACTTCCCTGGGCGCACCTAACCATCGGTTTACCGATATTTTCTTGGTAAATAGCCCAACGGTCACATCGGATGTGCGACTCAAGGAAAATATTGTCGAAACAAGCTATGGCCTGGACACAGTGATGCAAATCACTCCTGTTGCTTACGAGTTGATTGACGACCCCACCAACGATGTACACCTGGGATTCAAGGCTCAACAGATACAGGAATTGATCCCTGAGATAGTGACCACAGCTCCTGAAACGGGAAGATTGGCTATGACCTATGCAGAGATGATCCCTGTACTCACAAAAGCAATTCAAGAATTAAATGATAAGCTGGACAACGTGATCTCCGAAAATGAGAATCTTCGGGAGCGCAATGCCACCTTACTAAGCAGCATTGAAAACGAGTAGTTTTTAATTATTAGGTTTAATCACTTTTTTCAGAAGAGACCCGCAGAGCTATAGCTTTCGCGGGTTTTTTCGTTACACTCACTACCTCAGCCTATCGAATTGACCTTGAATATACTTTTGGGCAGGTTTATTCTGAGGAGTGAAACGGGCATTCTCAACACCCCCGGCATTCGGGTGATCGATATACCATTTCCAGATAAACCCTCCCGCAAACCAAGGCTCGTCATAAAAAGATTCAAAAAGAGCTTGGGTTAAATTGCTCTGAGCTTCTAAATTAACTGTGGTCATGTCCCGGTCGCTTTTCCATGGCTCTTTGCCTGCATAATCGACACTTCGATACCCGTATTCGGTAAATAGAATGGGCAATCCTACCTTGTTAGCTACGCCATTAAGTTCCTGTTTCCATTGATGCCAACCTTCTTTGGCTCCCTCAAGGCTGGGAGTTTTATCGGGAGAAACAGGGAAGTACGCATCTACCCCTATGTAGTCCAGTTGATCCCAGAATGGAACCCGCTTGTATTCATCCCAGTTAGCCGCATAGGTAAGTTTTCCTTTGTAGCGTATCTTTATCTCGCTTATGAGTTCAATCCAGTATTCGGGCCGGTGAACAATGAATTGCTCCAGTTCGGTGCCAATACACAACAATGCAACATTCATTTCTTCAGCAAGTTGCGCGTAAGTCAAGATAAAATCGCGGTACGAATCCTCTAATTGATTCCATTTTCCTTCGGAATTCATTTTTAAATAGCCCGTAAACTCACCTCTCCAGATCCAGATTTGTGGCTTCAACATTACCTGAATACCATTAGAATGAAGCCGCTCGATATATTGCCTCGCCCCTTCTTTGGTCTCTCCATACCACTGCCTCTCTGTATCGAATACAATATCCGGAGTATCTAAATTTCGGATGAACCCAAATGGCATGACGGCCGCAAAATTAGCGTTGATGTCCAGTACGGGATCAATATTATGTTGGTTTACCGGATTCCTGGAGGCTACGAAACTCACCCCATTTATTTTCTCTGGTAATTTATTCAAAGGAGACCTGGGACAGCCCGAGAGTAAAAAACACGCGATTGGCAAGAGTATCCACCTAAATTTCATATCCTTCTAAATGAAGTCTCAATTTAGACAAATTCCAATAATTCTTTCCTAAGTTTTTTTTAAATGAAGCAGTTGATCGAGAAGCTTGTGCTTCCGCAGCTTGCCGAAACTTGGGGGTTGCTTCGACAAGCGGGAAGACTGATTGCTTTAAATAGAATTCAAACGCCAGTCGTATGAATAGTATGATATTTCCAATTGTTCAGGTACTTTCTCTCTGCGGTATTTATTCAGGAATTCAATCTCTGTAGATCCACCCTTCACAAAATCCTCTTTATACCATTTAAAAATTTCGGAGAGAGCAAGTTTTCCTTCGGAAACTCTAATAAAGGAACTGTCGTTCAATGCTTTTATTGTTTGCTGTTGTAACAATTTTTCAAGATTACCTGGTGAATAAGATCGAGCGATTATTGGTGGGCACCCTTTGGCTCCACAAACCAGTACAAAATGAAATCGAGGGTCGTCAAACTGAGCCCTCAATTTTTTGTTTTCAATATCATTTAAGGTAATTCGTTCCCCAGCCAGATCGTAGGTAATTCGATCGAAAAAACCATTTTTATCGAGGGGAGACCTCAAGGGATAATTGTCGATAACTCCTTTCAAGACACTTAGGTTATAGGCATTGATCCAAAAGGCCTGATACTCCTCAGGTCGCGATTTTGAGACAGTTATGTTCTTTGCGATACTCAAAATCGCATCGAGTTGAGACGGATCGTTTTTCAAAGCTTGATAATCCACCTTGCCATTCGAAACAACTTTTCCGAAGAGGGCATCTGCTTCATCAAAAAATAGCGTTGCGTTTTGAGCTGCTGCTCCATAGATTCCGTATAAAATAAAAAACAGGGCTACGATGTTCAGTCTTTTCATAAGATCTCCTTTGATGTGAACTAAGTCGAACATACCTGCCAAATGCTTACAACCCGAACTTATTTCCCAAACCAAATCGATGCACCCCCCACGAACTTGTGTGATAAATATCCAAATCCATGTAAAGTTTGTAACTTGAAGAACGACACACTAGCCAGACATCCTAAATTCTATGGAACATATTGTCATCATTGGAAACGGTATTTCCGGGGTTACTACGGCCCGTCATATTCGAAAACTTTCCGATAAAAAAATTTCCATCATTTCTGCTGAAACCGATCATTTTTTCTCCAGAACAGCTCTGATGTACATTTATATGGGTCATATGAAGTATGAGCATACCAAACCCTATGAAGATTATTTTTGGGAGAAGAATCGCATCGAACTGGTGCGAGACTACGTGAGATCCGTTCGCCCAGACACGAAGGAAGTACTGCTGGAGAGCGGGCAAACCATGAGCTATGACAAGCTCGTGATCGCGGTGGGATCCAAATCCAATAAATTTGGTTGGCCGGGCCAGGAACTCGATGGAGTTCAGGGATTGTACAGTTATCAAGATCTGCAATTATTGGAGCAAAATGCCCCCAACAAAAATGTATGCAAACGCGCCGTGATCGTAGGCGGAGGACTCATAGGTATCGAATTGGCCGAAATGCTTCATACTCGAAACATACCGGTGACCTTCCTGGTAAGAGAGGACAGCTTTTGGAATGGCATACTTCCGCAGGGAGAAAGTGAAATGATCAACAGGCATATACGGAATCACCATATCGACCTTCGATTAGGAGTTAATCTGAAAGAAATTCTGGCCAACGAGCAGGGGAAAGCCAGGGCGGTAGTTATTCAAGAGACGGGCGAGGAAATTGCCTGCGATCTGGTTGGCCTCACCGCCGGGGTATCCCCCAACGTTGACTTCCTGAGAGACAGTGGGATCGAGTTGGGTCGAGGTGTCAAGGTAAATCGCCTTCTGGAGACTAATAAAAAGGACATCTACGCCATTGGCGACTGTGCAGAGCAACATGAAGCTATAGGAAACCGCAGAACCATTGAGGCAGTTTGGTACACAGGAAGAATGATGGGAGAAGCTCTGGCTCAAACCTTGTGTGGTCATCGCACAGAGTATAACCCCGGTCATTGGTTCAATAGCGCCAAGTTTTTCGACATTGAATATCAAACTTACGGGTGGGTTTTTGCTCACCCTCGCGAAGGAGTGGAACATTTCCATTGGAAACATGAGGATGACACCAAGTGCATCACGGTTGCCACCGAAATAGGAACCGGCAAATTTCTAGGCATTAATACCTTCGGAATTCGATTGCGGCATGAAGTATTCGACCGCTGGTTAACTGAACAACGCAGTACCCAAT
>JABDNM010000114.1 GCA_013043825.1 Flavobacteriaceae bacterium | reverse complement strand
TTTTCTCAGTCGGGTGAAATAGTTTTTCGATTCCCGGACCACACGTGGCGCCAGCAGGATCGTGGCCGTCATGGTTGGAATGGCCATAAAAGCAAAGAAGGAGTCGATGAGATTTATCATCATACTCAAACTGGTGGTAGCACCTACAATGATGCTTGCGATATAGAAGTAGTTATAGATGTATTTGTTTTTAGCGCCCAGTAGGAACGACATGCACTTGGTCCCATAATACGAATAGGAGAAAAGCGACGATATACTGAATACAGCTATACAGAGCATGAGTCCGTACTTCCCTATCGCGGGCAATGCGGTTTGAAAGGCTGTGGCTGTGAGGGAGACTCCATTGGTATCGCTGGACTCCCAGACTCCGGTCACGAGGATCGCCAGCGCGGTGAGCGTACAAACCACCAGGGTATCGATAGCAGGCCCCAGCATGGCGACCAGGCCTTCCCTTACAGGTTCGTTGGTTTTGGCCGCGCCATGTGCCATGGGTGCGGTACCAATTCCCGCTTCGTTGGAAAAAGCACCTCGTTTGATGCCCAACAAGATGAGCCCTCCCACCACGCCTCCTAAAAATGCGTCCCCTTCGTAAAAGGAAGCTGAGAAGGCGTCGGTGATGATCAATTTAAAGTAGTAAGGCACTACATCGAAATACACTCCCAGGATGATCACAACCATGATAAAGTAGAGCCCTACCATGGAGGGTACCAATTTTTCTGCGGTTTTGCTGATGCGTTTCAAGCCACCCAGGATCACGACAGCCGTAATGGTTGCCAGGATCGCACCAATGGCGATGTTTGAGGTATGTCCGCTATACCAACCCGAAGGTTTTAAAATGATGTCGTTGATGGCCTGCGTAAGCTGGTTCACATTAAAGACCGGCAGTGCCCCGATCAAGCCGGAGATACTAAAAAATATAGCCAGGGGTTTCCAGCGTTTACCAAGACCTTCAGTGATAAAATACATGGGGCCGCCTTGCAGTTGTCCTTCGGAATCTTTTCCGCGGAAAAGAACCGCCAGGGTGGCAGTGAAGTACTTGGTGGACATACCTATCACAGCGCTCACCCACATCCAGAAAACGGCTCCCGGGCCTCCAAGGGCAATGGCAACCGCTACCCCGGCGATATTTCCCATGCCTACAGTGGCCGAAAGTGCTGTGGTTAGCGCCTGAAAATGACTGATCTCTCCCTGATCATCTTTGTTGTCGTATTTACCCCGTAAAACCGCCAGGGCGTGCAAGAGATAGCGAAAAGGAAGGAATTGAATTCGAATGAGGAGATAAAGCCCGCCGCCTATGAGAATGATCAATAGCGGTAATCCCCAGGCGATGCCGGAGAGATCGGAAACAAAGTTTTCAATGGATTGGATCATCGTTTAAACTCACCCTAAAGTAATTTAATTTTTCATATTCGGTTCCAATTACGTTATTTGTATGTTGAATGAGAGCACTACTAACCACCCTCATCGTACTATTACCCTTCATCGTATTTTCCCAGGAGCCTTCCGAAGGGAAAAAAACTCAATTCGTTTTTACTCCGGAATGGATGACCGGGATCACTGCCGATGCAAACAAAGATTTCGTGGAGCACGGCCTAACAAACAGCCTCTACTTGAATTTTGGCTGGGAAAATGATGGCAATCCACAGGAATGGGCACAGCGACTTAAGGGACCCAGAACGGGATTCAGTGTTTCCCTTACCGATTATGGGAACCGGGACAGCCTGGGGATGGCGGTCACAGCTATGCCGTTCGTTGAGTTTGAAGCCTTCAGAAAGAAAAATTTAAAGATACAAGTGGGGATGGGTGGTTCCTACTTCACCCGCAAGTACGATTCCATCACCAATCCGCAGAATCAGGGGATTACCACAGATGTGGTCTGGTCGTTCCGGGCATTTATGCATTACCAATTCCTGAGCGGAGAAAAGCTGGACTGGCGCCTGGGCGTGGGATATTTTCATCATTCCAATGGCCATACCCGCCTTCCGAACCAGGGTTTGAATTCATTTTTATTCAGCCTTTCCGCCGACGTAAAAAACAACAAGAGTCCGTTGCCCTCTGAAATTCCTATCTCGAATTTTGATCGCAGTATTTACAGCTATGTAAGCTTCCGTTTTGGCTATGGAGCCAATGTGCTATCGAAACCGATGGTGTTCAACGATAACGAGCCTATATATAGTGTTTCGGGGGAATATGGCAAGGTACTGAACAATACCTTTAAGCTGGGTGTTGGCTTCTATTACAGGTACTACGGAAATTATTACAACTACATTGTAGACAATGAATCCCTGGTGCAGGAGGGTCGCGAATTTGAGCATTTTAAGGACTCTCCCACCTGGTATGCTTCGGCCATTGGGTTGCACCTGAACGGAGAAGTAATGCTGAATCATGTGGGATTGAATGCACAAATAGGTGCCAATTTGTTCAAGCCCGGCTACCGGATCGACTGGCGGCTGAACGAAGGATGGAATTTCATTCCACGTACCATTCCGGCCGACAATAACTTTGTATTAGGCGAATTTGACAGTCAGTTTAAAATGAAGCACATTATTCATTCTCGCATGGGGATCAAATACTATTTTGTGGGCACCAACACAGAACCCAGGAGCAATGTGTTTGTGGGCTTCCATATCAATACTAACCTAGGGCAGGCAGATTACACCGATGTGAGCCTGGGGTATGTTTACAATTTCGGCTTCAGAAAGAGATAAAAAAACGCCCTCCGAAGAGGGCGCTGGTCCTATAGTTTCATCAATGCTTATTTAACCACCATTCGCTTGGTGTCCACTCTTTTTCCGTCAACGTATAGGGAATAGAAGTAAACCGCCGATTGCATGGTAGATTTATTCACATCTATACTTCCTTCACCCAATTTATCCAGAGCGATGTTATTTAGAATTTTACCACTCGACGAACTAATCACAATATTAGCCTGATTGTACTTAAATGGCACAAAATAGCTAATACTGGTGGTGTTATCGAATGGGTTGGGCACGTTTTGGAACAATCTCGGTCCGCTTATCGTCGCGTCGAAATCGGGCAAACCGCCTAATGTACCATCGCAGGCACATTCCTCAATAATATCAAGCCGCTCAAGTACATCGATCATCTGTGTCTCCAAAGTTGTTACACGAGCTTCAAGTGGCGCCAAGATCGTTGATATATCTACTTCCAGAAAATTTCCATCTTCAATTTCCAACTTCAACATTGTGCCAGTGAGGGAGAATTCGGTGAGAATTTGATCATCGCTGTCCATTTTAAAGGGTGTTAGATCTACCGAGCCACCATCTTCTAAGCTGAGAATATTCAGTGTGTTGTCCAGGGTAAGTTGCTGATCATCGGTATTGTCCAGGTACCCAGAAAGATCCACAGAACCACCATCTTCCAGGTCAAGTGAGTTACCATTTAATGCAAGCATTTGGTCATCGGTATTATCCAGATAACCTGAAAGATCAACCACATTATTGGCAACCCCGTCATCTTCCAGTGAAAGTTCCAGATCATTTCCTGTAAGCTGAAATACATCTGCCGTTTGATCGTCTGTATTGTCCAGATAACCTGAAAGATCAACCACATTATTGGCAACTCCGTCGTCCTCAAGCGATAATTCCAAGTCGTTCCCCGTTAGTTGAAAAACATCGGCTGACTGGTCGTCGGTTCCAACCGGTACCCAGTCCACACCGTCCCAAACGTAAGCCAGAAGCTCATCGGTATCGAATACTACCATCCCGTTTTCGGCGGGTGTTAAAGCTCCTCCCAAGGCTGTACGCGCCGCGGTATCCATTCTGTTTAAAAGCAGTCCTCGGTTTGTTGCCCCCAAATCCAGGGAAGCATTGGCATTGGGAGAAGCATTGTGTATACCAACCGCACCATTGCCATTGATATCGATCGCACTGGTGGGAGCTCCTGGTCTAATTCTAAAGGGCAAGGTACTACCATTGGTAGCATCACGTATAAAAAAGTTTGCTTCATTTCCTGCGACATCCCAAGATTGAGGCGTGAAACCACTGGTGTTGTCTTGCTCTAATCGTACCGTGGGAGTATCACCTGTTTGAATTTCCAGATCCACGGCGGGACTATTGGTACCTATACCAACATCTCCGTCTGCTTCAACATATAGAGCATTATTGCGAGCACCGGCCTCGGCAACAAATACGGCATTTCCTGAGGTTCTATCTAGTACTCTAAACCAGTTATTCCCTCCATTGGTTGATTCATTGAATTCGAAACCCCAATCGTTGTTTGGGAAATTGGCAGAATTACTGGTATCATCGAAGAACATTCGCAGATTGTTCTCCCTCAGGATCACGGTATCGAATCCATAAGCTTGGTTAGGTTGGGTATCATTACCTACACCTAACGAGCCAATAACCTCAAGATCGTCGTTGATAACTTGTCTTCCTGGAACATCCTGATCAATCACTCCATCTGGAGGCGGGCTCTGCGCCATTATGGCGAAAGGATTTTGAGCAGTCAGAGTCCATGCCATGAAGCATAGACATAAACTGAATAGTAATTGTTTAGTTTTCATATCGATATAAATAATTGGTTCTCTTAAAGTTAGCGAAGAAGAATGATACTTTTCAAATAATTCGACCAGTGGTTCTATATCCCTGTTCAAGTTCAAGCACCTTAGAGAAAAGAGCCAGTGCAAGTAGTAGCTATTCGCATTAATGGGTACATATCCTATTACTTTTTTGCTGTATATTTAATCGAAAATCCGGAATATACCATGCGCCACAGGCTAAAAATACTCGCATTCTTGTTAGTTGGTTTCGTTCTTAAGTGTCCAGCTTTTGCACAGCAGAACGATGCTATTTCCGAGATCATAAATAAGATACATGAACTGGAACGAGAAAAAGATCCCAAGTGCTATGCTACGGCAAATAGACTGGAGGATTTCATGTATGGAACTCCACTAGAGGAGGACGCTCGAAACCTTAAGATTGAAATTCAGAAAGGAATCATTTATCTCTTAAAGAACAAAGGTTCTGAAATCTCTAGAAAAAAAGGAGCCGACAAGATCAACGAGGAGCATATCCTTGCAGTCTTGGAAGAGCTTACAGATTTTTCACGTAGCAAGTACGGAGACTATCGCTACCACCTTACAACTGGTGATGTCTTGATCAAGCAAAAGGATTTCAGGCAATACAGTTCGGTTTCCTATGGATACCGGTCACTATTGTCGGTAGAACAAGATCTACTTTTTTTGTCTAAGTCTGAATTGCTATCCTTCGATTCGAAAGCACTTCAGATGGTCAATGACTATGTAAATCTGCTCACGCTGGTCACCTTGAAGATAGCTGATATCAACGCTAGGAAGGCCAACGAACGCTCCATCACTAAGAATCGACTTCAGAAAACCTGGGTGCTTATCCTGAATGAATCTAAAACCCGGTACACCCTTCCGGAGCTGGATAGTCCGATCACCACGATATCGGAGCAAAAAGAGGTCAATGTGCTTGTGCGCCGCATTATCGCCCAAAAGATAGCTGCCTATAATAAGTACAATAACCTTACCGAAAGTCTTTTTTTACGGAATATCCAGGTTTATTTTGCAAAGCAGAAATGGCCCACAGATAGTGCTATCTCGGCCGAACTACGGAATTATTACCTCGAATCCCTGATTCAATTTTCATCTGCCTTATATCAACAAGCAAATACAATCGCGTTACAGCAAGAATCCCCTTTGATCCGGGTAACTCATGTTCAAGCTGCCCTGCATTCCTTCTTACCAGCCCAAACCAATAGTTTTGAGGATGTCATCTTTTTTCCGAATTCGCATTCCTCCAGAATTACATTGGAATCCTATGATCTGGATGCATTTAGGGATAGTGGTTTTCATTGGAGAATTCTGGGATATACTCTCGATGACCTGAAAGAGGAATCGATTCGAGGTTTAGACCCCAATGCTTCAGAACAACTGGTAGAAGGTATCGCGCAATTGGGAGTGTTGGTACTGCGACTGGCAGGAGAAATATCTCATCAGCAGCAAAAACCAAGACTAGACCTGGAAGACCTGACAGCCGGATTCGTAAAGATTCAAGAGCTTATTAATACCTATGATTTCAATGCCGAATCAATTCAAATTAGCACCATAAGTTCTTCTTTAGAAAGTGGAGCGCTATCGACGGGCTTCGAAATTGTTAATGAAAAAGTTGGGGTCAATTTTCAACATAAATCGGCCGATTGGCTCAATCGCTTGATCCGAAGTTATTCGACATCCCGTTCCGAAGGAGTTGTAAAATTAGCGATCCCACCTGCCTTTGGAGGTTCCGGCGTGGCTTGTGAGGACATTAATAACGATGGTCTTTTAGATGTGCTACTCTTGGGAGGTTTCGGAAATAAACTTTATCTGAATCGCTCCAAAGGAGAGTTTCAGGATATCACAGTCACTAGTGGTATTAACAGTTGGAATGATTCGCTCAATTCCTATGGGGAAGTGCGTCAACCAATTATTGCCGATTTCAATAACGACGGCTTGCAGGATATTTTTATCACCTATGTGAATGCTCCTCACAAAATGCATCAAAACATAGGCGGTGGAAATTTTACGGATGTAAGCCCTCGAACCAATTTAGGTGGTGAACATTTGGTCGGAGGCCCGGCGACGGCATTTGACTACGACAATGACGGCCTACTGGATCTGTTTATAGGTTACTTCGGAAATTATATTGAAGGTACATTGCCTACATTGAAGCGGGATAACAATAACGGTCTCCCCAATAAATTATTTAGGAACAAGGGGGATTTTGTTTTCGAAGAGGTTCCATTCACCAAAGACCTGGAATCAAACAAAGGCTGGACCCAGGCTGTAGGGCATGCAGACATCAACCAGGATGGGCTCCAGGATATCATCGTGGGTAACGACTTCGGAAAAAATAAATACTATTTGAATACTTCCTCTGGATTGTTTAATGAAATGAGCGAAGAGCTGGGAACCGATAAACCTTCCTATACCATGAATGTAGGCATCACCGATCTCAACGGAGACTTGTACCCCGATTTTTATATTTCAAATATCGTGGTGATGCAGAAGGATGAAAAATACGTAAGTCCAAACGAGGACACCGCAATGAAATTCGATCGCGAGAAAATGGCCAACATTCGCACTGTCGAGGCCAATGATCTATTCCTGTCGACAGTCAACGCGAATGGAATCACCGGATATCAGTTATCCAACAATGTTGGGCGTGGATATTCAGCGACCGGTTGGTCCTGGGATGCCGATTTCTTCGATTTTGACAACGATGGAGACGAGGATCTGTATTGTTTGAATGGAATGAATGATTTCAGTGTGTACTCTAGTGAAAACCCCTTTTATTTTGAACGGCAACTAGAATCGGCTAACATCGAATACGCCAAAAGCAATCGCGAGAAGAATGTTTTCTTTGTAAACGAGGGCGGGCAGCTAATCAATAAGGCTGAGGAACTGGGCGCAGACCTAAATAGTAATGCTCGTAGTGCAAGTTATTTCGACTTCGACGAAGACGGTGATCTGGACATTGTGATTAACAATTACCACGAAGAAGCCACTATTCTGGAAAATAAGTCCGATGGTGAAAATCAATGGGTTAAAATAAAGCTAATCGGTCACCCTGATGCTAAGGTAAATCTAGACGCCATTGGATCGACCCTATTGGTGCGTCTGAAGAACGGAAAGAAAATTTGGCGGGAAATACATAGCACGACCGGATACCTTTCGGTTCATCCCAAGGAACAGCATTTTGGATTGGGGACCGATGAAACTGTCGATGTCGAGATTCGCTGGAGTAATGGCAAGAACTTCCTAATATATAACCTCGCCGCAAATACAACGTATATTATTACCTATCCCGATAAGTTAAAGCTCAAGAATTAGATTGAAGATACTTGAGTACGTTCTTCTCGATCCGCTGCTGGATATTGGACAGGTCTGCCTTTCTGAATTTTTCCCCGGTTATATTCTCGTAGAGTTCGATATATCTATCAGACACAGTCTCGATGTACTCATCACTCATAAAGGGTACCTCCTGCCCTTCCAGGCCCTGGAAACCATTGGCTATGAGCCACTGACGCACAAATTCCTTGGAGAGTTGTTTTTGAGGCTGGCCTCTTTGCTGTCGTTCCGAATAGCCTTCGGCATAAAAATAACGTGAAGAATCCGGGGTGTGGATCTCGTCGATGAGCACGATCTTGCCGTCTTTGGTCTTTCCGAATTCGTATTTGGTATCTACCAGGATCAATCCACGCTTGGCTGCGATCTCGGTTCCTCTTTGAAATAGTTTTCGAGTGTAATCTTCCAGGATGATATAATCCTCTTCCGAAACGATCCCGCGTTTCAAAATGTCTTCCCTGGAAATGTCCTCGTCATGATCGCCTTTTTCGGCTTTGGTGGCCGGGGTGATGATGGGTGCAGGAAAAGCATCGTTCTCCTTCATCCCGTCGGGCATAGCAACTCCGCACAGTATCCTTTTTCCGGCTTTGTACTCTCGGGCTGCATGTCCGCTCATATACCCTCTTATCACCATTTCCACCTTGAACGGTTCACAGGCTTCACCTACAGCTACGTTGGGATCTGGAGTTGCCTGCAGCCAGTTTGGGACAAGGTCTTCGGTATCGCGCATCATCTTGGTGGCGATCTGGTTCAGTATCTGTCCCTTGTAGGGAATTCCTTTTGGCATCACCACATCGAAGGCGCTCAACCTGTCGGTAGCGATCATCACCAAGACATCGTTCTCCAGGCGATATACCTCTCTCACTTTACCCTTGTAGACACTTTGCTGGCCGGGAAAATTAAAATTGGTATCAATAATCGTATTGCTCATGGAGGCATTCAGAATTACGAAAGAATTTAGTTGGGATTTTCAATGGCCTTGTAGGCGGCAATCACTTTTTTCACCAGCTTATGTCGTATCACGTCCTTATCGTCCAGGTACACCATGCCTACTCCCGGAACGTCCTTGAGGATGAGTATGGCCTCTTTTAGACCTGAAAGCACACGTCGGGGCAGATCGACCTGTCCCGGATCTCCCGTGACCATGAATTTTGCGTTCTTACCCATTCGGGTGAGGAACATTTTCATCTGGGCGTGGGTCGTATTCTGGCCCTCATCGAGGATCACAAAAGCATTATCCAGGGTTCGTCCCCGCATAAATGCCAGGGGCGCGATCTGGATGGTTCCTTTTTCAATGAAGGACATGAGCTTTTCATGGGGGATCATATCCCGAAGTGCATCGTATAAAGGCTGCATATAGGGATCCAGCTTTTCCTTGAGATCTCCCGGAAGGAACCCAAGGTTCTCTCCTGCTTCCACGGCGGGTCGGGTTAATATAATTCGTTTTACTTCTTTTTCCTTGAGGGCTTTTACAGCCAGTGCTACACCGGTATAAGTCTTACCGGTCCCTGCCGGACCAATAGCGAATACCATGTCATTCTTCCGGGTGAGTTCTACCAACTTCCGTTGGTTGGCCGTTTGCGCCTTGATCAATTTCCCACTTACACCGTGAACGATCACGTCGCCACTGCTGGCGCTGGTCTCATAATCTGCCGAACTCTCACTTTGCAGCACACGTTCTATGGCGTTTTCGTCCAGCTTATTGTATTTGGCAAAATGATCCAGCAGCATGGTAAGCCGGGTGTCGAATTCTTCCAGCACTTCTTCATCGCCATAGGCCTTGATCTTGCTACCTCTTGCGACAATCTTTAATTTTGGAAAATACTTTTTAAGTAGGTCTATATTGGAATTCTGGAGTCCGAAGAAATCACGTGGGCTGATCTCCGTTAGTTCAATGATAAGTTCGTTCAAAAGCGGCCGTGTTTATATTGTTAAAAAACTGTGGTAAATATAGTTTTTCTAGTCGTAAAAGTACCCTATTTTTGTGTGAGTTGTTTTAATAAAATATCAACAATTTTCGAATGCCAATTGTCACTTTGACTACAGATTTCGGGGAAAAAGATCACTATGTAGGTGCGGTAAAAGGGGCGATTTACAGCGAGATGGAAACTATTAAAATTGTTGATATCTCACATTCAATTTCTCCTTTCCATATTACTGAAGCAGCCTACATCATTCAGAATGCATATCACAGCTTTCCAAAGGGTACCATCCACATTATCGGGATCGATAGCGAACTGAACCCGGAAAACCGTCATATCGCCGTTCTACTGGACGGTCATTTTTTTATTTGTGCCAATAACGGCCTTATTTCCATGCTGGCTTCAGAAATAAAACCCGAGAAGATCGTTGAGATCAATATACACGATCGGGTAGAGACCAATTTTCCCGTACTGGAGGTTTTTGTAAAAGTAGCCTGCCATATCGCCCGGGGAGGTACCCTGGAAGTAATAGGAAAACCCATTAAAGCGATCAAGCAACTTACGGGTATTAAACCGGTGGTTAACCCGGAAGGAAACCAGATCATTGGGAATGTGATCTATATCGATAATTACGGTAATGTGGTGAGCAATATCACCAAGACACTGTTCGAAAAAGTGGGTAAGGGCAGGGATTTTAAGATCAATGCGAGAAGGGCTAGCTTTACGAAGGTACATACCAACTACAGCGATGCGATCAACTTTGAAATTGCTGCCGAAAAGCGTGAAGAAGATGGTAAGAAACTGGCTCTTTGGAATTCATCCAAGTACCTGGAACTGGCCATTTATAAAAGCAATCCGAAGACCGTGGGGAGCGCTTCCACCCTATTCGGATTGGAATACTGGGATACGGTGACAGTGAATTTCGAGAAGTAATTGAAGAATAGAAACAAGATATAAGATAGTTAGCCGTTGTAGGAACTAATCATTTCGTACAAGTAATTGAACACTGAATTTTGAATATGGCGCAAGTAACCCTTACATGAAAGCACTGGTTAAAAAGGAGATTCAAAGTTTCTTTTCCAGCCCGGTCGGGTACCTGGTCGTTGGCCTATTCCTGGTCATCAACGGTCTATTCCTATGGGTGTTTGCAGGTGACTTCAATATTTTCGATAACGGTTTTGCAGATCTGGGGGCTTTCTTCGAATTGGCTCCGTGGGTTTTGTTATTCCTTATCCCGGCAGTGACCATGCGATCTTTTAGTGACGAATTCAGGATGGGGACACTCGAACTCCTCTTAACCAAGCCTATTTCGGTTCGTAATTTGGTCCTTGGAAAGTATTTTGGTTCCTTGGCCCTCATTGTGATAGCACTATTGCCTACGCTGCTTTATATACTTACTATATCGTCCCTAAGCAGTCCAGCCGGAAACTGGGATGTGGGTAGTACCCTGGGGTCGTATTTTGGCTTGTTGTTCCTGGCCATGGCGTATACGGCGATCGGTGTATTTACCTCCACCCTCTCTGAAAACCAGATCGTCGCCTTTATCCTGGCGGTTTTCCTTTGTTTCCTTTTTTACTTCGGGTTTGAAGGAATTTCCTCCATTTCGAATACCCTGGATCTTTCCTATTTTGGAATGAAAGCTCATTTCAACAGCATGGCTCGGGGCGTGATTGACACCAAGGACCTGTTATACTTTTTTTCTGTTACGATATTCTTTTTGATCTTCACTTTTTTAAAACTGAAGGAAGCCCGATGATCAAGGAGAAAAAGAACATACAATCACTGTTATTTGCCCTCATCGCCTTACTGGTACTGAACTGGCTAGGCAGTAAGTTCTACCATCGCTTCGACCTTACCCAGGACAAACGGTACACCCTTTCTGAAGCGGCCAAAGCCACCCTGGAACAAGCCAACTCGCCCATTAACATCGAAGTCTTCCTCGATGGCAACCTTCCGCCGGAATTCAAGCGTTTAAAAAATGAAACGCAACAGCTCCTGGAAGAGTTTCGTGCTGCAAATCCCAATGTGATATACCAATTTGTCGATCCACAGTCCTCTGAAGAAACCCTGCGATCTGTTCAAACTCAGCTGCAACAACTCAACCTGCGTGGGGCGCTGGTTCAAATCCAGGAAGGCGGTAAAACTACCAACGAAACCATTTATCCTTGGGCAATCGCTTACCACAATGAAAAAGTGGTTCCCATTGGGTTATTGAAGAAAATTCAGGGTAAAACACCCGAAGAGCGCGTAAATGCATCCATACAAAACCTGGAATATGCTTTCGCCGACGGCTTTGGAAAACTTACACAGCCCAAACGACGAAAAGTGGCGGTATTGAAGGGCAATGCCGAAATGGACGATCGCTACATTGCCGATTTTATCACTACGCTGCGAGACTACTACTACATCGGTCAGTTTACCCTGGATTCGGTAGCGGTAAGTCCGCAACGCACGCTTGAATCGATCCAAGGCTACGACCTGCTAATCGTAGCTCAGCCGCAACAGTCGTTTTCGGAAGAAGAAAAATATGTGCTGGACCAATACGTCATGCATGGAGGAAGTTCGTTGTGGATGATCGATGCCACTACCCAACGGCTCGATACAGTGAGCGGTAATTCCTTTGCCTTCGGAATCGACCTTGGATTGAACGATTTCTTCTTCAAATATGGAGTTCGGATCAATCCAAACCTGGTAAAAGCCATTCCTCCCTCCTATGTGGTACTGGCAACCGGTGAGGAGCGCGATTCGGACTATACCCCCTTTCCCTGGCTATTCAGTCCGCTGGTGGCCTCGGAAACATCCCATCCCATCGTCAATAACATCGATCCTGTGAAATTCGAATATGTTAGCTCCCTGGATACGCTGCCCAATGCGATCGATAAGACCCTCCTGTTGAGCACAGGAATTGAGAGCAAGATCATAGGACTACCGGCCGAGATCGATCTGGATCGGGAAATTCCGAAGAACGTAGAGATCATGCTGCAAAAAGAGAATAGCAGACCCGGTTTCAATGCAGGACCCGTTCCGGTCGCGGTATTGCTGGAAGGCGAATTCCAATCGGTGTATGCGAATCGAGTCAAGCCCTTTCCTCTGCAGAACGCACGAGATTCCAGTCCGGTCTCAAAAATGGTGGTTATTAGTGATGGTGATGTGATCAAGAATCAGTTGGATCGAGGCAGACCGCTGGAGCTTGGTTACGACAAGTGGACGAACAAGTTCCATGGGAACAAGGAGTTTTTGCTAAATACAGTCAATTATTTGCTGGACGACAGCGGACTTATAAACATTCGATCCAAGGAAATCGCGGTGGCATTTCTGGATTTGGATAAGACCAGTGAAAAACGGGGACTCTGGCAGTTTGTGAACCTGGTTGTACCCTTAGTTTTACTCTTACTGTTCGGAATAGTATTCAGATACCTGAGAAAGCGCAAATTTGCCCGTTAGTTGTTAATAAGTTTGTTTTAACAACCAAGGCATTTGGGATATATTTGTACTTCGCTGGGAGTGGGCTTTCAGCGCAATATCGATCAACCATTTTTTGAAATAGACGTACATGAAATTTATTGTATCGAGTTCTTACTTATTAAAGCAATTACAGGTGCTTGGTGGCATCATCAATACCAATAATACGCTTCCTATCTTGGATAATTTTTTATTTGAAGTTGATGGCAATGCACTTTCGGTTTCTGCCTCCGACCTGGAGACTACTATTTCGTCCAAAATGGAAGTTGAAAGCACTGAAAAGGGAAGTGTTTGTATTCCTGCACGGTTGCTACTAGATACGCTTAAGACATTTCCGGAACAGCCGCTCACTTTTACCGTTGAAGACAACAATACCATTGAGATTAGTTCCAATCACGGGAAGTACGCACTGGCCTATGCCAATGGGGAAGATTTTCCGTCTGCGGTGGAATTGAATGACCCGAGCAGCACTAAGATCCAGGGAGATATTTTAGCCACGGCAATTACCAAGACTATTTTCGCTGCCGGAAATGACGACTTACGCCCTGTGATGAGCGGGGTATTCTTTCAATTCAGTAAGGACGATCTTACCTTCGTCGCTACCGATGCGCACAAACTTGTAAAATATACCCGAAGCGATCTGAAAGCTAGTCAGACAGCCGAATTCATCATGCCAAAGAAGCCCCTTAATTTGATCAAAGGAATACTGGCCGGCAGTGAGGAGGAAGTATTGATCGAGTACAATGAAAGCAATGCGAAATTCAGTTTTGATAATACCGAAATGGTTTGTCGGCTCATTGATGGGAAATACCCAAACTACGAGGCAGTCATTCCGAAGGAAAACCCTAATAAGCTCACGATCGACCGCAATCAATTTTTGAATTCTGTGCGCAGGGTGAGTATTTTCAGCAATAAAACCACTCACCAGATCCGCCTGAAGATCGCCGGGGCCGAACTCAATATTTCTGCCGAAGATATCGACTACAGCAACAAGGCCGATGAGCGCCTTACCTGTGATTACCAGGGGGATGACCTGCAGATCGGGTTTAATTCGCGTTTCCTCACCGAAATGCTAAACAACCTCTCAAGTGATGATGTTTCTTTGGAGATGTCATTACCTAATCGGGCTGGGATCTTAACACCCAGTGACGGACTTGACAAGGGAGAAGCAGTGACTATGCTGGTGATGCCGGTGATGCTGAATAACTAAGGCATTCTTTTCATTGTTTCGGACAATAAAAAAGCCCCTGTAAGCCAGGGACTCCTTTTAACTATAAACAAACTTGATTTTACTTACTTTCTAAAAAGTCTTCCGCAGATAGTTGCGGCGATGACAAATGCAGCTATTCCTATAAACCACCACATCGTACTTACTTTATGAATCTTATGGTGGAGAAATAGGTGGGCGATTCCCCATTATGGGCTTTTACAGCATTTACGATAGGGATAATAAAGCCTACGATCCCAGCGTAGATCAATCCAAGAATTCCCAGTCCGAACAAAAGAATACCCGGAATACTCAAGATCACGATCAAAAGCAAGGTGATTTGAAAGTTCACGATCGATTTCCCGTGTTCATCCATGCCTTCAACCTTGTCTCTCTGGGTAAGCCAAAGGATT
>JABDNM010000068.1 GCA_013043825.1 Flavobacteriaceae bacterium | reverse complement strand
CCGTGATATCCGGCATAAAGCTTATCGGAGTGATCTTTGTGCGATTTTGTCACCGTAAGGTCGTCTTCCCCTTTGAAACTGGCATAAGAAAGATCAACCACAAAATCAAAATTATAATCGTTTTCGAAATAGAGTTTGATCCCCGCATAATCTGACCGAATCGTAATATCCCCGGCATTTCCCATGATGCGTTCTACCTGAATGGATCCGTAGTCCGTATTCACATTCAGATCACCGGACAGTGAACCAACACGCAATGGGATGTAATCTCCCTGGCCAATGATTGAACCGGCCTTTTTTACCACCAGTTTTCCATAGTCGTTGTTGTAATTCAAACTGCCTACTTCGCCAATTTCAGAATAGGTGTAATCTGCATTCATCTCCAGTCGTTCAACCTTCTCAAGCACAAAGCCAGAGTAATCTGCGTTTATTTTACCACTTTTCATGTACGCGATGGTCGAATTCTTGGTATAATCGAAGTTGAGGTAGTTGTTTTCAGCGTTTAGTCCGCCAATATTTAATTGTCCGTAATCACAGTTGATCTTGGCGTTACCGTTCAGTTCATTGATGTTTATTCCTCCATAATCGTTGTTCAAATCAACCGAGTTGGAAATGGGCATTTTGATCGTATAATTGATCTTCATACTCACATTATTGTCTTTGCCCCACCAACTCCATGAACTTTTCTTGTCCTTAAAGATTGTTTTTGCCGATACTTTAGAGGCCGAACCCGAGAAGTCAACGGTAATGTTATCCAGCTTATCCTGCACCTTTTCTTCATTGTTTCCATTGGTTGTGATGACTACTTCCATCACGACCCGATTCTCATTCCAGGTAACGATGTCTATGTTTCCATAGCTATTGCTCACATGAACAGCGGCTTCAGGGTTTACGTTGTATTCTTTATTCAACGTTTTGGTCTTGGTATATTTTCCTTTAAACCTAGGGTTCTCATTTGCGAAAACCAGCAACGGTATTAAGAGGAATACGGCGAGTAAATTAAATGGTCGTTTCATTAGTATTTGCTTTAAGTGTTTTAATTTCATCTAGTGTTATAATTACCTGTTGCAGCAATTCGATCCTGTTTTGGAAGTTTTCGATCATTGCGGCGATCACCCGTTTATCGTTTCCACTTTCCACCAGGTCGACCTTCAAGTTGTCGTATTCGTTCTCAAGGATCGATAGTTGGTTCATGGTATCGGCGACCAACTTCTGTGAACCAGCATCCTGGAAGCTGCGCAAGGTTTCTAATTCAGCATTAATAGCTGTTGTGAAGAAAGACTGGGTTTCTTCCATTTCCGGGGAAACACTTGCCAGCCCTTCTGGCGCAGATTCTCCCCGCTGGAGAAATAATCCTACGACAACCAAAAGGAGCACGGAAGCAGCGATGGACAGTGGTTTCCACCATCTCAGCCCTTGCGGGCCCGATTCAGGCTTCACGTCCTCCTCACGGCTTCGTAGCTTAGCTAGGAAGCGTTTTTCGTGATTGGTTGGCGTATCATGCAGATCGAGTTTTCCCTCCAAACGTTGGAATAATCGATCTATGGAGTCTTTTTGTTTCATGTGGTTCGTATTTAGTATTTATTTATTCCGAAGGAAATATTCCTTCAAACAGCTGTTGATATTAATTTTTTTCGCAAACTTTCCTTGGCTCTGGACATCAGTGTTCGACAATTGGCATAACTTATATTGAGTATTTCACAAATCTCCTCGTAATCGTATCCTTCAATAAAATGAAGCGAGAGGATATTCCGGTAATTCTCATGAAGGCTGTTCATTGATTCCAAAAGCTGACTGCTTTGAACAGATTCGTATTCATCGCTGGATATACCAGGATCGGACATATCTTCATCAACCTCCTGGCTCGCCAGGAAATCGGGAACCTCCACGAAGCGTTGTGATTTTCGGTATTGAACAATACTCTTATTGATCACGATGCGTTTCAGCCAGGAGCCAAACGTGGCGCTTCCTTTAAAGGTATTGAGTTTACTAAAAGCCGTAATGAAGGATTCCTGCATGACGTCTTCAGCTTCCGCTGTATTCTTCACAATGCGCAATGCCGTGTTGAACATGGCTTTCTGGTAACGGTTGTACACCTCCAGTTGGGCCATCTGATTTCCATTCTGACAAAGAACGAGTAGCGATTCAATATTTACTTTGGTTAGTGTCAATAAACCGGCTGTTTTGTATTAGAGATTGGTGAAATGTTAAAATGTTACACTTCCGTTCGAAATTATTTTATCAATCCTGGTACAGGTTCATGAACCAGATCCATACGTCAATTTGAACTGAACGGGCTAGTGGCACAACAATTGACTTTATAGAGTAAGAAAACCTTCTAGAAGCATTGTTCTTAGGGGTTTTACAGATTATTATAAAGGTAACATAAAATAGAAGACATTCTGAATCGTATCATTTATGACAGAATGTCTCATTCAGATATATGGCAAGATCCAAATTAACCACTATAGACAGTTTGTCATTTCAGGAATTGAATCAAGATGCCGAATTAATTCCTTTGATGACACCCGAAGATGAAGATGCCATGGCAAAAGAAGAATTGCCAAAAACGCTACCCATTCTTCCATTAAAAAATACGGTACTTTTTCCAGGAGTCGTGATCCCTATCACGGTGGGAAGGGATAAATCCATCAAGCTTATCAATGAAACCAACAAAGCGGCCAAGGTGATAGGGGTGGTTTCCCAACATGAAGAGACCAAGGAGGATCCAGAAATCGGGGATATTTACCGCATTGGTACCGTCGCACGGATTTTACGTGTTTTGAAAATGCCCGACGGGAATACCACGGTAATCATCCAGGGTAAGAAGCGATTTGAGTTGAACGAGTTGATGACCACAGATCCCTACCTCACAGCAACTATCAATGAGGTAGAGGAAGCACGACCCGCACCAGACAACAAAGAGTTTACCGTAATCATAGACTCTATCAAGGAATTGGCTCTGGACATCATCAATGAGAGCCCGAATATACCTTCCGATGCTGCTTTCGCAATAAAAAATATTGAAAGCAACTCCTTCCTTATCAACTTTGTGTCCTCCAACCTGAACGTACCTGTGGCAGAAAAGCAGAAGTTGCTGGAGATCAACGACCTTCAGGAGCGTGCTATGGAGACCTTGCGCTACATGAACCTGGAGCTGCAGAAGCTAACCTTGAAAATGGACATTCAGTCGAAGGTAGAGACGGATATCAATAAACAGCAACGTGAATATTTCCTCCAGCAGCAAATGAAGACTATCCAGGAGGAACTGGGGGGAACTTCACACGAGGCCGAGATAGAGGAAATGAGGGCCAAGGCAAAGACCAAGCGATGGAGCAAAGAAGTTTCCGAACATTTCGATCGGGAGCTAGCCAAGATCATGCGCATGAACCCCCAAGTAGCCGAATTCAGTATTCAACGTAATTACCTGGATCTGCTGCTGGAATTGCCCTGGAACGAATACAGTAAAGATAAATTCGACCTCAAACGAGCACGAAAAATACTGGATCGTGATCACTATGGGCTGGACGATGTAAAAAGACGCATCATCGAATACCTCGCGGTCCTCAAGCTGCGAAATGATATGAAATCACCCATTCTCTGCTTGCATGGGCCCCCGGGAGTAGGGAAGACCAGTTTAGGGAAGTCCATCGCGGAAGCCCTGGGACGAAACTACGTCCGAATGTCCCTTGGAGGCCTGCGCGACGAAGCGGAGATTCGCGGACATCGAAAAACCTACATTGGTGCGATGCCCGGTAGGATCATTCAGAATATAAAAAAGACCAAGACGAGTAACCCCGTATTTGTTCTGGACGAAATCGACAAGCTGTCCAAGGGACATCAGGGAGATCCTTCATCGGCCATGCTGGAAGTTCTTGATCCAGAGCAAAACAATTCGTTCTACGATAACTTCCTGGAATTAGGCTACGATCTGTCGAAGGTTATGTTCATCGCCACATCCAATAGCCTTGGATCCATTCAACCTGCATTGAGGGACCGAATGGAGATCATCGATGTTACCGGATACACCATCGAAGAAAAAGTGGAGATCGCTAAACGTCACCTCCTCCCGAAGCAGCTGAAAGAACACGGCCTGAACACTTCCCACCTGAAAATTGGAAAACGCCAGCTGGAAAAGATCGTAGAGGGATATACCCGCGAAAGTGGTGTTCGAACCCTGGAAAAGCAAATTGCCAAGATGGTACGCTATGCCGCCATGAATATCGCTATGGACGAATCGTACGATCTGAAGGTAACCAACGAAACGCTGATACAAGTATTGGGCGCTCCAAAACTGGAACGCGATAAGTATGAAAACAATGATGTTGCTGGAGTAGCGATTGGATTGGCATGGACCAAGGTGGGCGGTGACATTCTTTTTATTGAATCTGCCATTAGCAAGGGTAAAGGATCGCTAAATATGACTGGAAACCTGGGGAAGGTGATGAAGGAATCGGCAACTATTGCCCTGGAATTCATCAAGGCCAATGCCGATCAGCTTGGGATAAACCCGGGCGTCTTTGGAAAATACAATGTCCATATACACGTGCCTGAAGGAGCAACGCCCAAGGACGGGCCCAGTGCAGGGATTACCATGTTAACTTCTTTGGTGTCCTTGTTCACGCAACGTAAAGTAAAAAAGAGCCTGGCGATGACCGGTGAAATCACACTTCGCGGAAAAGTACTGCCGGTGGGAGGGATCAAGGAAAAGATCCTGGCCGCCAAGCGAGCACGAATCAAGGATATCCTGCTTTGTGAAGACAATCGTCGCGATATTGAGGAGATCAAACCCGAATACTTGAAAGGGCTAACATTTCATTATGTTAAGGAGATGAGCGATGTGCTGGAACTTGCGATCACCGATCAAAAAGTGAAGAATGCCAGAAAGCTTTGAATTAATGGTAAATTTTACTGAGAATTCCTGATAAGAGCTGTAGAAACATTCCGAAGGAATCATTTCATAGCTTTTAAAAATAATTTATCATTGTACTCGTTTACCATTTCAAGGAAGGACATTACTCTTTAATGAATCAAAAGCTCGCCTTTTACATTGCCCTATTGTTCGCTACCACTACTTATGCGCAGGTAGGAGGGCGGTCCACCTATCAATTCCTAAATTTGTTGAATTCACCACGCCAGGCTGCCCTGGGAGGCAAAGTAGTGACCAACTACGACTACGACCCAACCCAGGGATTGTTCAACCCGGCAAGCATCAATCCGGCTATGGACAATCAACTCTCGCTCAATTATGTGAATTACCTGGGGGATGTGAGCTATGGATCTGCTGCTTATGCCTACTTGTGGGATCGCAGAACCCAAGTGCTACACATGGGGGCGACCTATGTGAATTATGGTAAATTCGATGGATACGACGAACAAGGCAATCCAACCAATAGTTTTGGTGGCGGAGAAGTAGCCTTGTCTTTTGGACATGCGCGAAACGTGGCTTTTACCAATTTTCACGTTGGTGGTAATATCAAACTCATCTCCTCCAAGTTGGAGCAATATTCTTCCTTCGGAATTGCAGCCGATCTGGCGCTGATGTACGTTTACGAAGACTGGGACCTTCACATAACAGCGGTTGCTCGTAATTTAGGAACTCAGATCACTCCCTACGAGAATACCTACGAAAAACTACCGTTTGAAGTGATCGTTGGATTCTCACAAACCCTTCAGAATATACCCATTCGTTGGCATTTTACCCTGGAAAACATGCAGCGCTGGAATGTGGCATTTGCCAACCCAAACCGCGATGAGAATGACCTGGAAGGGAATACTACTTCGGAAAAGATTAGCTTTGTGGACAATGCCTTCCGGCATATGATCTTTGGATTGGAATTATTTCCTGAAGGAGGCTTCAATATAAGACTGGGCTATAATGTGAGAAGGGCAGAAGAGTTGCGGATTATAGATCTAAGAGCTTTCGCTGGCTTGAGTGCAGGATTTTCAATTAAACTGAACAAACTTAGATTGAGTTATTCTTATTCAAAATTCAGCAACGCTGCGGTGTCAAGCTATTTCGGACTCAATTTAAACCTGCAATAAGGAATGCCAAAAATTACCATTGCTATCGACGGACATTCATCCACAGGCAAGAGTACTGTGGCGAGGCAATTGGCAGATTATCTGGATTATCTTTTTGTCGATACCGGTGCAATGTACCGTGCAGTTACGCTTTTTGCTCTTCGGAAGGGCTATATTTCAGAAAATCATTTTGATCAAGCAGGACTCATTGAAGCCCTATCACAAGTCGAACTCGAGTTCGTCAAGAACGAAGAAGGAGTGTCTGAGATCCATTTGAATGGCGAAAACGTAGAAAAAGCCATTCGTACCCTAGAAGTGTCCGAATTTGTAAGTCCGGTATCCACGATCTCGGAAGTTCGAAAAAAACTAGTGGAACAGCAGCGCAAGCTTGATAAAGGCCAGGGCCTGGTAATGGATGGGCGTGATATAGGCACTGTAGTGTTTCCGAAGGCTCAACTGAAAATCTTCATGACAGCAGCTCCGGAAGTTCGGGCCCGAAGAAGATACGACGAATTAACTGCCAGGGGTCATCAGCTATCCTTCGAAGAAGTGTTCGAAAATGTCATGGAACGGGACCGAATTGATTCTACACGCGAGGATTCTCCTTTGCGGAAGGCTGCAGATGCCATTGAAATGGACAATAGCGAAACCAACCAGGAAGATCAGTTTCATATCATACTGCAATTGGCCAAAGACCGAATAGCCGGCAGGATTTAGCCACTATTTCCTACGAATACGGTTCAATAATTCCTACAAAATTTAACATTTTAACGATTTTATTTGTTTAAAAGCTTAATTATTCGTTGTTTTACACACATTTAGCCCCTAAATTCCTACTTATGAAAACCATTAATCGTGTTATCACAGCAGTGCTTTTCGCCTTTATTGCTATTTCTTGTACACAAGAGAGTGATGTAATCGACGAAACCGCGCTTTTAGTACACAACCATTCCAATTTAAAAGAACAAAGCCCAAATCCTACTCTGGACACCTCTATCTATGGCTTGTACCATGGTGTGGTCGCGTCTGCATCCTCGCTATCGCGTGGACAGATCTGGATAAATGTGGCCAATGATTCACGCTATGTGGCATATATCGAGTTGGTAGGCGGAACTAGGTTCTCCCTCGACCTGGATCCTTCATCGATACCTACTTCGGCTAACATCCCACAAATCTATGAATTTGAAGGTGTTGACGGACATTTCATCCTGGATCTAAGTGACCAGAATACTCCAGAGATCTCCGAAATAACCCTGTCGAACGAAACGTATTTTGGTAGAGTAGTGAAAAGCTTGAGCTCAAACAGGGCGAGCATCGTTACAGCTACGTTCTCGGAGATCGGTAACCCGGATTTCAGTGGAACATTCAATCTTATCGCCGATGGGACTATTGTAGATCCTAATGGGAATAATGGAGAAGGAATTACATCTCTATTGATCACCATGGATGGAGATGCTTATGAAGACTTCGACTTCGAGATGTTTAATGCATCAACTTGCCTGGGTGTGTCCTCCTACTACCCAACACTAAGTTCGTTTGGTGTTGCAGACTTTATAGTGAGTGATTATCAGACGTTTTCATTCGCCGGAGGAATGGCAAAATGGAACATGAGTTATGACCCTACAGGTACCGGGTACATGAACTACTTCCTGTGTGATACTGCCACCACCGGTACTTTTACCTGGACCAGCGCAGATGGTACACAGTATAGAGTAGGTGAGATCGTGATGGACTAAGTGAAATAGTTCTGTCAAGCCCTAAGAGCAAACAATTCGAAATTATCATAAAAAGTAAATATAAAAAGCCGTCCGGCTATGTCGGACGGCTTTTTCGGTTGGCCATTGAACGTCACGGTTGGGTAACGACTCCTAAAGAAGATAAGGAAGGTCGATCTCGCGGCATTCATCGCTGCGATAGCAAGCTTCATTCGGTCTGAATATATAAAGGTCCCGTCGCTGTGCCTCTCGCTGCATTACTTTATGAATGTTCTGTACTATCTTCATTATTTCACCTTTTTTATTGATTAAATGTTCTTGAGCTTCGGCGGTTATCTGTGCCGTCTCTTAGAGTTCCAAGCAAATCCTAAAGAAGTTTTAGGCTTTTCGGTCAACGTATTGCTGTCTAATGTTCTCATTGTTGTTCGATTTAAGATTGATATATGTTTTTTTTGTAATGTATAAGATAGACGACCGAAGATTGAAGAAGTTACACTAGTAGGTATAACAAAGTACTATTTTAACCAAAGATTAACAATTCGGGCATTTTGGGAGTGGAAGAGTGGTGAAAGTTCTAATTCTTCAGGAAGGGGTCGTAATTCAACCAATTTCTTTGAAAATCAAAAAAGAAACTCTATTTTTGCAGCCCTCTTGACGATATAGTCTGAAGGCAAGAGTAAAGGTCAATAAACATAACCCTTCTGTGGGATCATCGATTAAACTTTCAGAAACAACACAGAATACAAAAACCGTCGAATTAAATGTTCCTTCTTTTGGATAACATTTAATTGATGTACTAAACGAATGGCTGACAAAGCAACAAAAGCCAAGGAAACCAAAACCAAGGCAAAAAGAACCTCTAAAGCGAAAGCAGCAAAAGAGGCACAAGAAGTGGAAGCTGTAGCAGAAGAAACCCCTGCAGTGGAACAACCCAAAGAAGAGATTTCTGCCCAACAGGCGAATCCTGACAAATTCCTTAAAGAATTCAACTGGCACAACTACGAAGAGGGAATCGACCCCGTAGATGATGGACAGTTAAAAGAATTCGAAAAATTAGTAGCCGAGAATTTCGTCGACACCCTGGATGATGAGGTAGTGGAAGGAGAAGTGATCCATCTCACAGACCGAGATGCTATCATCGATATCAACGCCAAGAGTGAAGGAGTGATCTCCTTGAACGAATTTAGATACAACCCAGACCTTAAAGTAGGTGACAAAGTGGAAGTATTGATCGATGTGCGTGAAGACGCGACTGGACAATTGATCCTTTCTCACCGTAAGGCACGTACCATCAAAGCATGGGATCGAGTAAATGCGGCGCATGATGAAGGTACCGTTGTGAATGGTTACGTAAAATGTCGAACCAAAGGTGGTATGATCGTGGATGTATTTGGTATCGAGGCATTCTTGCCTGGATCTCAAATAGACGTAAAGCCTATTCGCGATTACGATATATATGTAGGAAAGACTATGGAGTTCAAGGTGGTGAAGATCAACCACGAGTTCAAGAACGTCGTAGTTTCACACAAAGCATTGATCGAGGCCGACATCGAAGAACAAAAGAAAGAGATCATTGGACAGCTTGAAAAAGGTCAGGTTCTGGAAGGAGTTGTGAAGAATATCACGTCCTACGGAGTATTCGTAGACCTTGGAGGTGTTGACGGACTGGTTCACATTACAGATCTTTCGTGGTCACGAATTAACCACCCGAATGAGATTGTTGAATTAGACCAGAAACTGAACGTGGTAATCCTTGATTTTGATGAAGATAAGACACGAATTCAGCTTGGACTGAAACAATTGAAAGCTCATCCATGGGATGCCCTTGGAGAAGAGCTGAAAGTTGGAGATCAGGTGAAAGGAAAAGTGGTGGTTATTGCAGACTACGGTGCCTTTATCGAAGTCGCCGAAGGAGTGGAAGGATTGATTCACGTGAGTGAGATGTCCTGGTCCACGCACCTAAGAAGTGCACAAGACTTCGTAAATGTTGGAGATATTGTTGAAGCTCAGATCCTAACTTTGGATAGAGAAGAGCGGAAAATGAGTTTAGGTATCAAACAATTAACACCGGACCCGTGGACCGATATAACAACCAAATACCCTGTAGGCTCTAAGCATTCAGGTATTGTGAGAAACTTCACCAACTTTGGAGTATTTGTCGAGTTGGAAGAAGGGATCGATGGTTTGATCTATATCAGTGATCTGTCCTGGACCAAGAAAGTGAAACATCCTAGCGAATTCACCAACATTGGTGAGAACCTGGATGTGATCGTTCTTGAATTGGACGTGGAAGGACGTAAGTTGAGCCTTGGACACAAGCAGACAACCGAGAACCCTTGGGATAAATACTCGAAAGAATTCGCGCTAGGCTCCAAGCATACCGCTGCGATCGATGAGATGGTGGATAAAGGAGCGATCATCCACTTCAATGAGGATATCACTGCTTTTGTACCGAAGCGTCACCTGGAGAAAGAAGATGGCACCGACCTGAAGAAAGGGGAGGAAGCCGAATTCCAGATCATTGAGTTCAATAAAGAATTCAAAAAGGTGGTTGCGTCTCACATGAGCATTCACAAAGAAGAAGAGGCGAAGATTGTAAAGCAAGCCACGAAGAAGGCTGCCAAGCAAGCTGAAGAGGCAAAACCTACATTGGGGGATGCCAACGCCAAACTTCAGGAATTGAAAGACAAGATGGACGGGAAGAAAAAGTAATTCCAACCATTGTTAATTACAAAGCCCTTCAGCAATGAGGGGCTTTTTTTTGCTGCACATGACTTCTCAAGTCAAATTGTAGTACAGCCGGTACTAATATTCGTAGGAAGTGCCATAATTAAAATAAAACACTAAATTTGTACCCTGAATAAGAATTCAGAACCTTCTATGAGCCAAAAAGTGTTATTAAACGCTAAGGAGATCAACATCGCACTTCACCGCTTGGCTTGCCAATTAATTGAAAATCACGATAACTTCGAAAATACGGTCTTGGTAGGCATTCAGCCAAGAGGGATCTTTTTGGCCGAACGCCTTAAAAAGATGCTCCAAACCGAATACAAGATCAAGAACATCCAACTGGGTTACCTGGACATTACTTTTTACCGGGATGATTTTAGAAGAAGTAACAAGCTGCTGGAAGCAAATACAACGCGAATCGATTTTATTGTCGAGGATAAGAAAGTTGTTTTTATCGACGATGTATTATACACAGGTCGAAGTATTAGATCTGCCCTAACAGCGATTCAATCCTTTGGAAGGCCGCTGGAGATCGAGCTGCTAACTCTTATAGACAGAAGGTTTAGCAGGCATTTGCCCATTCAACCCGATTACCGGGGAAGACAAGTAGATGCCATCAATGAGGAAAAAGTGAAAGTGTGCTGGAAAGAGAACGATGGCGAGGACACTGTTTACCTGATTAATAAATAAAGAATGAGTGAACTAAGTGTAAATCACTTACTGGGAATTAAATACCTCAAAGAAGATGATATCCATCTCATCTTCCAGACTGCCGATCATTTCAAAGAGGTGATCAATAGGTCAATCAAAAAAGTGCCAACGCTCCGGGATATCACAATTGCCAATCTATTTTTTGAAAACAGCACCCGCACCCGCTTGTCCTTTGAACTTGCAGAAAAAAGACTTTCTGCCGATGTGGTAAACTTTTCCGCTGCATCTTCCTCGGTTAAAAAAGGAGAAACTCTCATAGATACCGTGAATAACATTCTATCGATGAAGGTGGACATGGTGGTGATGCGACATCCAAATCCAGGCGCCGGGGTTTTCCTTGCCAAACACATTAATGCCAGCATCATAAATGCCGGAGACGGGGCGCACGAACATCCTACGCAGGCGCTGCTGGACTGTTACTCGATCAGGGAGCGATTGGGAAAAGTACATGGAAAAAAAGTACTTATCGTAGGTGATATCCTGCATTCCCGGGTAGCTTTAAGCAATATTTTTGCATTGCAAAAACTTGGAGCAAAGGTTAAGGTGAGCGGCCCTAAAACACTTATTCCAAAATACATAGACAAATTAGGAGTAGAAGTAGAAACAGATTTCCGAAAGGGGTTGGATTGGTGTGATGTGGCAAACATGCTCCGTGTTCAGAATGAGCGAATGGACATCAGTTATTTTCCAACCACTCGTGAGTACACGCAGCAGTTCGGTCTGAATATGGAGCTGCTCAAATCCTTGAAACAAGAAATCGTTGTCATGCACCCGGGACCGATCAACCGGGGCGTCGAGATTACAACCGAGGTGGCCGACAGTGGTCAGGCCATTATCCTGGACCAGGTGGAGAATGGTGTTGCCATACGGATGGCGGTATTGTATTTGTTGGCGTCAAAAATTCAGCAGGATGAAGATTGATAAACACGACAAATACATCGTATTGGGAGATGAGAAAGACGATGTGGGGCGTTTCGCAACCTACCTTGAGCGAATTGTTCCGGAGCGCTATGAAAATGACAACCTGGTGATCGATTTGCTTAAATATGAAGACCTCACTTTAGACGACTTGCTGATGTTTCTAAAATTGTCTAATTACCACCGTTCCACCAAGCATTCTTTCGTGCTCGTGAATGATCGAATAGATGTTGATGATGTTCCCCTTGAAATGATCCTGGTTCCTAGTCTGGTTGAGGCTGGCGACATAGTTGAGATGGAAGAAATTGAACGCGATTTGGGTTTTTGATGGTTAATTCTACATCCAAATGAAACTTACTATTCTAGGCTGTCATTCTGCCACGCCCCGTTGGGACGCCAATCCTACTGCCCAGGTTTTAGAGGTAAAAGGGCATTTGTTTCTCATTGACTGCGCCGAAGGAACCCAGGTACAACTTCGAAAATTCAAAATAAAATTCTCGCGCATCAGGCATGTTTTCATTTCACATCTTCATGGGGATCATTTCTTCGGGTTGATCGGGCTCATTGCTACGTTTCGGTTGCTGGGGAGGGAAGCCGAATTGCATATATATGGTCCGAAAGGGATCAAAGAAGCGATCACACTTCAGCTTAAATTAGGTGCTAGCTGGACCAACTATCCGTTGCTGTTTCATGAATTGGATAGCAAAGAACCTACACTAATTTTCGAAGACGAAAAGGTATCCGTTACCACCATCCCACTGAATCATCGAGTATATACCAACGGCTTCCTTATCAGAGAAAAACCGGGAGAACGAGGCCTTGATGTGGATAAAGCACGCAGTTTGAACGTGGAAATGAGTTACTACAGAAAGATTAAGGGAGGGGCCGACGCTGTTACAAAAGATGGAAAGATCATTCCCAATGCCCAGATTACCTTCGATCCCGAACCAACAAAATCTTATGCCTATTGTAGTGACACGGGTTATTTCCCGCAAATCGTGGATCAAATAAAAGAAGTGGATATGTTGTACCATGAGGCCACCTTTCAGGAGGATCATCTGGAACTGGCAGAAAAGACAAAACATAGCACTGCGAAACAAGCGGCTGCCATTGCCAGGAAAGCAGCCGTAGGCACCCTAGTGCTGGGCCACTATTCGGGAAGGTACCAGGATCTTGAGGGATTCAGGACGGAAGCCCGGGAGATATTCGATAACGTTGTCCTGTCTGAAGACGGAAAGGTGATAGAAATTTAACCTAGAAATCTCCATTTACTCGAAAAAAAATAGTCAAAACTCGTAACTTGCATTTAGAAAATTGGCCAATGGCCAATTTTCAGCTAAAAGTCGGAAGTTCGAATAATTAAGAATGCGAGACAATCTACATGACCATCGAAGAGCCTATGAAAAAGGCGAACTTAACAAGGATACGGTCGATCCCAATCCTTTGCAACAGTTTCGTACCTGGTTTTATGAGGTTGAAGACGCAGGGGGATTGGATGAGGCGAACGCCATGACCTTATCCACATTGGGCGAGGATGGTTACCCCAAGGGCAGAGTGGTGTTGTTGAAAAAGTACGACGAATCGGGCTTTTATTTCTATACCAACTATTCCAGTGAAAAAGGGAAATCCATAGAAAAGAATCCATCGGTTTGTCTCTCTTTTTTTTGGTCAAATTTAGAGCGGCAGGTGCTCATTAAAGGCAAGGCCGAAAAAACCAGTGAAGCAGATTCGGAGAATTATTTTGCCTCAAGGCCTAAAGGCAGTCAACTGGGAGCGATCGTGTCTAACCAGAGTGAGGTAATAAAAGGCCGTGATTCCATGGAATCACTGCTCAAACAACTTGAAAAAGAATACGAAAATAAAGAGATCCCCAGGCCAGCAGACTGGGGAGGATATATAGTGAAACCTGTCGAGTTCGAATTTTGGCAGGGTCGTCCAAACAGGTTACATGATAGAATTCGGTATAAATTGGATGGTCTGGACTGGATCATCGATAGGTTAGCACCCTAATAATGTTCAATGCTCAGTATTAAACTAAATAACTAACCCAAACAATCTATGAAAACATTATACATGGTCCGTCATGCGAAATCTTCCTGGAAGCACGACGTTATCGATCATAAACGTCCGCTGAAAGGGCGCGGTAAACGAGACGGAAAACTGGTTTCTGAATACCTTAGCAAGAAGTTGCCCCCACCCGAAACGATCATTACAAGTGATGCAACACGGGCACTATCGACAGCGAAGTATTTTAAGGATGCTTTCGGGATAAGTGATGAAAACTTCAAAACCACGAATGCCTTATACGATTTCAGCGGGCACAAGGTGATCGATATCATCAAGAACTTGAACGATTCTCATAAAATCGTGATGATAGTTGGTCATAATCATGCGTTCACTTCCATTGCAAATATGCTGGGAAACAAGTATATTGACAATGTTCCCACCTGTGGTTTTGTTCAATTGGAATTCGATGAAAACAGCTGGACCGATATTTCCACGGGTAAAACAGCCAAGACCTTGTTTCCGAAGGAATTAAGATAACATATGACAACACGAACGGTATCCAAACAAGTCGAAAACGTCTATCTCAATCGCGAATTGAGCTGGCTGCAATTCAATGCCCGCGTTTTACAAGAGGCTGAGGATCCCATGGTTCCTCTTATTGAACGACTTCGATTTCTGGGTATTTTTTCAAACAACCTGGACGAATTCTTCAAGGTTCGTTATGCAACCATTAAACGCATTGTGGAAGCCGGTAAAGGCGGAAGAAGCGAATTGGGGGGTATTTCCGCCACCGAATTATTGGAAGAGATCACAACTACCGTGATCAAGCAACAAGCCAATAGCCTGGAGATTCTAATAGATATAGAGCAGGAGCTGGAAAAGGAGAATATTCACATCATCGACGAGGATGAGATCTCCGAGTCTCAACGTGAATTTATTTCCGATTACTTCATAAGAAAGGTGAGTCCGGCACTTATGACGATCATGATCTCTGATATCGAAAAGTTTCCCGAACTGCAGGATAGCGCAGCTTATTTGGCTGTGAAGATGGTGATGAAACCAGAGAATGAGCTCCCCGGAAAAGTAAACTATGCCCTGGTGGAAATACCCAGGAT